>VXPN01000454.1 GCA_009839535.1 Boseongicola sp. SB0662_bin_57
AGCGTGAGCGACAGGGTTCGATCTGCAATCTCGAATCTCGCCTCGACGCGACGTGTGCCCGGGAACCCGCCCTCGCCGTCGGGCGCCACAAGCACGAGCGTGGCGTGGCGCCCGGAATGATCGACCAGTTCCCAGACTCTCTCGTGAAACGCACCGCCGCCGCCATGGAGGGTGTGGGCATTGAGGAAGTTCCTCTCGAAGCGGCACTCGATGCCGTCAATCGTCGCACGGGCACCCGCAATGCGATTTGCGACCGGGCCCATGATCGTTCCGCAATGAGCGAGCGGCCCCTCGTAGGCCGAGATGTCCGGGCTCCCGACGGTCAGGCTGTGTTGCAGGCCTTCGAGACGGACGTCCTGAAGCGCGCCGCCGAACGTGATGACACGTGCGGCGAGCGGGCCTTCCTGAAGGGTCACGCGATGGACCTCCCGGCCTGAAGCGGTCACGCCAAATCTCTCAACCATGATGACGACTTGTGTATCCTGTCAGACGAGACGGCAAGGCCGTCAATGACCTTGCCTCGCTGCAATTGGACTCGCCCGAACCGACGCGCGAGACACCCAGGCAACGGATCTTGGCGACGGCGCCAAGCAGCCATGGGACCTCGTCGCCTAGTTGGACTCGATCGGAGGCTGCTTGCCGGCCGGATTGCCGGCAAGGTCGCCCGCCTGGGCCATCAGCCAGTCGCACGCCGCCTGAGCCGCCGAGGCCGCCTTGAGAATCGCCCGGTGATCCGATTTCAGGATCTTTATCCACTCCTTCAGGTAGGCCGCGTTCTCCTCGAAGCGGGGCTCTATGCCGAGCAGTGCCCCTGCCATGGCCGAGCCAAGTTCGGCCACGAGTTCCTCGTGCGCGTATCGGGTGTCGCTGAACGCGTCGCTCAAGCGCCGGTCTAGCCGATGTGGAGCGCCGGTCGCGTGAATCGTCTCGTGCAAGAGCACACCAGCGTAGGTGGCGCCATCCTTGAAGAAGTCCTCGGGCGGCATATGGATGACGTCACGGGCAACATCATAAAATGCGCGAGGCGCCCCCGACGCCTCCAGCCCCACGTCAAGGCGCCGGAACCATGCCATCAAGGCGGGGTCAGCTCCTGTTCCGGAAATCGTCGGCCGATCGGCCGCCGCACGAAACTGCTCGTCCAGGCCATCAATCTGGTCCAGGTTGAAGACCCGATACGAGCGCAGATATCCGTATGTTATCGGTTCCTCGCCGGGGATTTCGCTTTCCCGCACCACGGTGCCGACCTTGATGACCCGTGTGCCGCGCTCGCCCTTGCGAACCTGCCCCCCGCGTGCCGCTGCCTGACGATACGTCATCCAGAATGGCGCCGAGTACCCCTCGGCAATTGCCTTGCGCCAGAGCACGACGACGTTGATCCCTCGGTAGGGCGTGCCGCAGGCCCGGAGCGGCAACAGGGCTGTGCCGCCGCCAGCCGCCGTCCAGGGAGTGCGCCAAGGCGGCGAGCCTCGCGTCAAGGCATCGACAATCGCGTCAGTCACCTCGCCGCAGATCGCGCGCGTCCTGCTTACCGTTACTGACGGCTGCCTCTCCTTGCGCCCGCCAGAAGTGGCCGTGACTTCCTCGACTTCAGCCTCCTTGGCCGTGCTGGAATCCCATGCATGCCGCCACACTGGTTCAACAACATCGTCACGTTCCTCCAACGGACCCCTGAAATTGAACCGAATCGAATGGCACTTGCGTGCAAGCGGATTCAACTGGGCACTGATCACGGACGTGCCGACCTTCATTGCCATTGGCTTGTTCCCCTTTCGAAATTGAGCAGGTCACGCTTCATGAGAGATCCATTGAGAAATCGCGGAAGGACCGTGCGAGCAGTGTCCAGGGCTCGGATGAAATGTCTTGAGCCTTGCCGTTCGGACGCCTTTCGGCGCTCGCCACTCCGGCGAGATCCGAACCGGAAGACCCGGCAGGGCAACCCGGTTCTCGCGCACGATGCGGCGCAACTTCGTGCGACACGGGCCGTTACAGGATTCAACTGGGTCACCATGTGTCCGCGGATCGCGCAATAGGCTGAATTGACGCGAAAACTTTTTGGCTGGCGAACTGACCGGGCGGTCTGCAGATCCATCAAGAACAAGACTCCAAATGTGCGGCTTGACATTTGCAGTATGGAACATAATATGAACAACTTCAAGCATCATTCTTGAACATATAATGAACATTATGGACGCGGAAGCGGATCGTCGTTCGTTTGCAAGGGAGGAATTTGACAATGGCCAATGATCCAAAGGCCTCAAACAGCGGCACCCGCCCGGCAGCGGTTTCGTCAGCGGAAGCAGGCTGGGCCGAGAGGGAGCGCAAGGCGGAAGAAGCGCGCCAAAGGGAACGTGCCGAACTGAGAGAGCGGCTCCGCGCCATAGGCGTGGAACGGGTCGAAGCGGGTTACGACGGCTACGGCGATTCGGGCAACGTGAACCATGTCGCCGTGTCTCCGGCAAAGGTCGAGGTCAAGGAGCTGGAAACCAGACTTGCCGACTTCATTTGGGCGACTGCCTACAACCTGAATCCCGGATTCGAAATCGACGACGGAGGCGAAGGCACGCTGACTTGGGACGTTGTCAAGGACCGGGTCGACGTCAAGCACGTCGCGTTCATCTACGAGAGCTTCGAGTCGGTCCACGAGGACGTCTGAGATGGCGCATCCCGATCACCATGCGAAAAGTTCCGCGCGCAAGTTCGGAGGCGTGCCTGCCGACTACCACGCGATTCATGACTGGTTCGATGCATCGAAAGCGCATGAAGCGCTTCCGGTCCATCGGGCCTTGCGGCATCACAGCCTCGGAATCTTTGAGGCGCAGCGGACATTTGGCCGCGCGCTCGTCAATTCGGACGGCCGGCAAGTGCCCGTGCGCTTTGTCGCGGAACAGCACGTGCGTGAAGATTGCCGACGAATTCCCTCTGTATCGGATTGGTTGAGAGGCATCCCCGTTGCATCGTGGATGGTGAACGGTGTCATCCTTCCGGATTCGGAGCCGGTAGCTCTCGACAAGCAGGCGGATTGGCGCACATCCGTGGCCGCCGGGCAGACGATACTGGGATTCGAGGACTGGTTGGCTGATCGTGAAGCGCGCAGGCAAGCCGAGTCGGCCTGAACCGGACCGGCGCGACCTGCCGCGACTGAATTTGCGGACGCCAGATTGCCGAAGTCCGTACGACACGGCCTGAGACGTTGCCTCGTTTGGCAGGATCGGCATCCAGGATCTCGACATCAATGCGCCCCGTGAATCGTGAAGCCAGGCCCTGAAGCGCCTCGTGGGGAGCGCTCTGCACCCGAGCAGCTCCGAGAAGCTTGCCGACCATCGGCAGGCCCCTTGGCCTTCATCGCGGGACGCAATGTGCCATCGCGTTTCCATGCAACGCCAAACGTTGCACCATGGGCGTGGCAAGGATTCCTGATGCCAGTGCCGAAGGACTCGGTCGAGAGGATCGCCAATGCGCCTCCGACAAGACGGCCTCCTGCCCTGCACAACGGTTTGCCATGATTCCGAGAACGAAGTAAGAGAACATCCGAAACGGA
>VXPN01000058.1 GCA_009839535.1 Boseongicola sp. SB0662_bin_57
CGACAAGTTGCGGATGGCGGATGATGCGCGTGACTCCAGTCCTCAGCCCGCTCGCAGCAAACAGGTAGAAGGCAGCGAGCACGATCAGGTTGTTGATGCCCACAAGCGCCGCCCCCGGAACCCAATAGGTCGCGCCCTCGGCCATTCGGTAGCCAACCACCATCAAGGCCAAGGCGACGATCAGGGCCGCCGCCACAAGCCCCTTGCCCGCCTTGCCCATTCGCTCGCGTCGTTCCGGGGCAATGCGCTTGAAGAGATGTGCCGTCCACCAAATCGCAAGTCCCACAACCAGCCAGATCATGTCATTCCCTCCTGTCCCCCTGCCGCGCGCGAGCGGCAGCTTTGCCGCAACTTGCTGCACCGCATTCGCGATGCTGTCATCCAGGGCCGCCGCGCAATTCCTTCGGCCTCCGCATCGTCGAATGGCACAATCTTCCGTCCTGCCATGCCGATCCTGCATTCAGTTGGCGGTCATGTCGACAAGTCACACTTTGCGAATGAAGGAAAATGCCGGAATCCGCTCGATTGTCACTTGGACGCCAGCACGGCGAGCACATCCATGATTGCGGCAAGATCCCTGGCTTGCGCGGCAAGGGCCTGGATCATTGCAATGTCCGTGCCGCACCACAAAGGGTCGCCTTCTTGTCCACGGACGAGATCAAGACAAGCGTCAGGGCCCAAGCGAAAACCAAGAAAGGAATTCCCCCAATCCAGCTTCCTGCATCCCGGACCTGGCGCAGATCAGTTCGCACGTGCCAACGTCAGGGACTGTTCCAGCGCCGCCGATCACCCGGCCGGGCCAAGGCGATCGGAACGGCCCGCCCGACACCAAGGCCCTCGCCCTCAACAGCAACTTCACTGCCAAGGCATCGCGGAAGCTTCCGCTGTCTTCCTGCCCCATTGCCCGCCGCGGCTTCAGGCCGCCACTGGCTCCACCGATGCCATTCGTACGGGATCGGAAGCGACTCCGGCAAGGTCTCCCTGGCGCTCCTGCCGCCTTCAGTGGGCTTCGCTCCGCCTGTTCGGAGCCTTCGTGCGAAGTGGCAACGAACCGGAAGGCCACGTTGCGGACCAAAGCCCATGGCGCGACCGGCCTCGCGCGCTTGTCCGTTTTGCGAGAGTCCCATTGGAACGGTCGCATCGAGCACCCGATTGCGGCGGGATCCAGCTCCGGCGCACGCCGTGCCTGCGCTGGAAGCCGCGTTGCGCGGCCTGCTCGAAGCCATGCGTGCCTTGTCCGGGAATGGCACGACCAAGCCCTGCCCGCTCCGCGTGGCCACATCCGGCGCGGGCCACAATGGCCAGGACGACCCAAATCGACGTTCGCATGACGTCCCCATTGAGGGCTCCGCGATCCCTTCGGTCATTGCACTCCAGGAATTCCGGAATGGAGTTGCGTTTCCGGTACCCGTTGGCGCGACGGCAAGGGGTTGCGCAACTCCTTCCGGCGATACGGCCCGCTCGCCGTACGGTCCCGCCAAGGTCAGGAGCTTCAGCCCGCACCGATGCCAGGCCGTGCTCTCGATCCCGGGCCCGCACTGCATCGCATGGCGCCAAGCGCGTCTGTCGGCCCTCCGCATGGCAAGAGAACAAGAGACTGGCGAGAAAGGTGAATCCAGCGCTGGCACGGCCTTGTGCCGTCGTCGCCCGGGCTCGACGCATTGCGCACCGTTCCGTTGCTGGCGCACGAGGCCATGCGAGGTGGTCACGACTTGCCATCCGCGACAAACATGCCAGAGTGGCGCCTGCTGACACGAAGGGGGATAAAATGACAGCAAGAGCTTCAACTGGTGCGCTGGGTTTCCTATTGGCAACCGGCATCGCTGCCGGCACGCATGCCGAATCGTTCAGATGGGCGGGCACCACCGACCCGCAGACGATGGATCCGCATGCCGTGAGTTCGGCGCCGGTCCTCGGCTTCCTGAACAACGTTTACGAAGGCCTCGTGCGCCGTGGCAGAGACATGTCGATCGAGCCGGCGCTGGCCACGAGCTGGGAGCCCATCGGCGACGGGGCGGGCTGGCGCTTCTTCCTTCGTCAGGGTGTCGCGTTTCACGACGGCAGCGCGTTCAACGCCGATGACGTGATCTTTTCCTACGAACGCGCGTCATCGGAAGCGTCGGACGTGCGCAGCTGGTTCGCGACCGTATCGGACGTGATCAAGGTCGACGACTACACGATTGACGTCATGACCAGCGTGCCGAACCCGATCTTCCCGGATTCGATCGCCAACTGGATGATGATGGATGCGGACTGGGCCGAAGCGAACGGCGCGGCCCGGCCGGACAAGGAATCGGGCAACCATGCCACGCTCAACGCCAACGGCACCGGCGCCTTCATGCTGAGCGGCCGCCAGCCCGGACTGGAGACCGTTCTTCGGCCCTTTGGCGACTGGTGGGGCGAAGTCGAGCACAACATCACCGAAGCGACGTTCCTGCCCATCCAGAACCCGGCCACGGCCGTCGCAGCCCTGCTCTCGGGAGATGTCGACCTGATCAACCCGGTTCCGATCCAGGACGCAGAGCGGCTGTCCGGCCAGGACGCGGTCAAGGTCATCCGGGGCATCGAGGCCCGCGTCATCATGCTTGGCTTCGCCCACGAGGCGGAAGCCCTGAAATACGGCCCCAACACCGGCGATCCGAATCCTTTCAGGGACGTGCGGGTGCGTGAAGCCGTGGCGAGCGCGATCAACGTGCCTGCCATCCTGCAAACCATCATGCGCGGCAGCGCCGAACCGGCAAGCCAGCTTGTCAGCCCCGCGATGCGAGGCTTCTCCGCGGCAAATGACATGCGCCCGGCATTCGACCCGGACCGGGCAAGGGCCTTGCTTGCCGAAGCCGGCTATTCCGACGGGTTCGGCTTCGGTCTCAAGTGTCCGAACGACCGCTACCTGAACGACGAGGCTGTCTGCCAGGCCGTCGTCGGCATGCTGGCCCAGGTGGGCATCGCGGCTGAACTCGACGCGATGCCGGTCCGCAACTACTGGCCGGAGCTGCGCGAGGACAACTATGACATGTACATGCTCGGCTGGTCGCCAGGCACCTTCGACCATGAGCATCCGGTCCGTTTCCTCGCGTCCACGCCGAACAGCGAGAAGAAGCTTGGCAGCTGGAACTTCGGGGGATACTCGAATGCCAGAATCGATGAACTCCTGCCGATGATCCAGTCCGAGATCGACGACACCAAGCGGCAGGCGATGCTGGACGAGGTGACGGCGCTCTATCAGGACGCGCATGCCTACGTGACGATGTACGTCCAGCCGCTCGTTTGGGGCGCCCGGTCAAATGTCGAACTGACGCAGCGACCGGACAACTTCTTCATCCTGCGTTGGGTGAGGGTCAACTGACCTTGCAGGCGCAGCAACGCCGGTCCGCCTCCGGGCGGGCCGGATTCGCCCTCTGCCCGTGCCCCCTTCGCCGAGGCGCTCGCGGGGAAGCCAAGTGCTGAACTACATCATTCGCCGCATCTTCCAGTCCGTCGTGGTGCTGCTCATCGTCGGCCTCGTGGCGTTCTCCATGTTCCGCTTCGTGGGCGATC
>VXPN01000397.1 GCA_009839535.1 Boseongicola sp. SB0662_bin_57
AGTCGGACCGCTGGGTGCGCATCCGGATGTATGCCGGCGCGCCATATCCCGGCGAACTCGATTCCGGAAATTGCGAAGACTGGGTCTATCCGGAGCCGGTTGCATGAGCCGGTCCCTGAACGAGGTCGAATCCATCGCATGGAAAGCGGCACGCGGCGCCGGATACCCTTGGGGCATTGCGGAGGAAGCCGCCGCTGCCGTACGATGGCTGGCGGCACGCGGCATCGATGGCTGCCCGGCCCTGGCGTTCCTGCTGGAACGGACTGACGGCTCGAATCTCGACGACTGGTCGCCGGAGCCAGGAAAGATCTGGTCTGCGCCCGGCGGCGTGCTCTGCCCGCTGATGGCTGGCGCGGCCCTGTCGGACCATGCAGGCCGGCTGCAGCAGCGTGCACTTGAGTTCGGCCAGATGGCGTCGCCGGTCCTGTTCTTGCCGTTCGCGGGCTGGGCGGCCGCAAGGATCGGCGCAAATTTGCAGGTGACGTGGCCTGGCGGTTCGTCATTCACTGACGGGGAGGGGCTTGTCCTGCAAGGTGATCCGAGTTGGGACCTCGGCGGCATGATGGTCGCGGTCAGTGACGAAATGCCGGAAGCCCGTCCCGGCGCGAGCCGTGCATTTCCCGATCCTCAGGCGTGGGACCGGCTTGGGGAGTTCTCTCGCAGGGTCCATGCGCCGGCTTCCGAGGCATCCCGGCGATTCGGCGCCGGCGGCGCGGACGGCATTGACGACGATTGAGAGCGTGGGGATCGAGAGCCGCGTTCCACCGGCGTGCCGCTCGCGCATGTCCGGGGCAGCTGGACGCATTGTCCGACCCGCTTGATCGGGTCGAGGCTCCTGAAGATCAGTACGGGCTCGCGAAGCGACGACGGAAATCCCGTGCCTCTCGCTTGGGAGGAGCGGCTGGCGCGGCGGCAGATGCTGCCGCAAGACAACCCCGGCGGCGTTGGCGGCACGGCAATCGGATCTGATGACAACGGTTGCGTCGTACGGGTGTGGAGGATGAGCGCAACGAGGCCAGACGCGAAACGGACGTTCGTTGCGCTGCCGTTGAACGCGGCTCCCGCGCAGGCCGCGCCCGTCCCGTCAACGCTGCTGATCCAGGCCTTGCGCCAAGCGCATCAATTGCACCGCCTCGGCGCGGTAGCCGTAGAGGTCGTCGCCCCGGTTGGCATTGGCGAGCGCGATCGCGTCATCCCAAGACCATTCGCCCAGGTGGTTCGAGCTGCGCAGGAGCTGCCCGAAGCCGGCAATCGCGGCGGCAAACCCGGCCTCGGACGAGGGTGCCAGATCGGAGGTGATCGGCTGTTCGATCAGCTGGCTGGTCGTGACCCCCGGCGCCTTGTATCGAAGCCGCAGGAAGCCCAGCTCGTCCGATGCGCTTGCGGCCTGACCGACCTGGTAACGAAGCGGGTCGGTCAGGCGTGCGGGCGAGCCCACGGGCGTGACCTCGTAGATCGCGGTGACGGAATGACCCGCGCCGATCTCGCCGGCGTCCACCGCGTCGTTGTTGAAGTCCGCGCGCCGCAGGGCGCGAGTCTCGTATCCGATCAGCCGGTATTCGGCAATCTGCGCAGGGTTGAACTCCACCTGGATCTTCACGTCATCGGCAATCGGGAAAAGCGCGCCTGACAGCTGATCCACCAACACCTTCCGCGCCTCGCCGAGAGTGTCGACATGCGCCGCGGTGCCGTTGCCGTTCTGCGCCAACGCCTGCATCGTGGCGTCGTCCAGATTGCCGCGCCCGAAGCCCAGAACCGACAGGTAGGTGCCAGTTGCGGCCTGTCGTTCGATGAACCGCTTCAACCTCTCGGGGTCGGAAAGCCCTACGTTGAAGTCGCCGTCGGTGGCGAGGATCACGCGGGTCACCTCGCCAACTTCGGTCATGCCACGTGCGGTGGCGTAGGCCTGTTGCAGCCCGGCCTGACCGGCGGTGGACCCGCCCGCTTCCAGCACGTCGAGCGAGGCGTGGATGGCGGCCCGATCCCGCGCCGGGGTTGGGTCCAGTACCTGCCCGGCGCTGCCTGCATAGGTCACGACGGCCACCTCGTCTTCGGGCCGCAACTGCCCCAGCAACAATCGGAGGGACTGCTTCAGGAGCGGCAGCTTGTTGGCCTCGTCCATCGAGCCGGACGTGTCGATCAGGAACACGAGGTTCAGTGGCGGGCGGTTCTCGACCTCGGGCAGCGCGCCCTGGATCGCGATCTGCACCAGTTGCGTGTCCGCGTTCCATGGCGTCTGGCTGATCGAGACGGTAGGCCGGAACGGCGCGTCGCCGTCGGGCGCGGGATGCGCGTAGGGGAAGTAGTTGATCATCTCTTCCACGCGCACGGCCTCGATTGGCGGCAGGTAGCCGTTCATCAGTGACGACCGCACGACCGAATACGATGCGGTGTCCACGTCGATCGAGAAGGTCGAGACCGGGTCTTCCATCACCACCTTGACCGGGTTGTCGTCGGCACTGGCGAATTCTTCGGTGCCGTCCTCCGCCAACTGCCACAAGGGCGCGACGGTCTGGCGCTTGCCCAGGTCCTCTTCCCTGGCGTAAGGGGAGTCTTCGCTGTCCCCGGACGCGTCGGTCGGCGACAGCGCGCGAAGACGCCGCTCGGCGGACATTTGGCTGGCTGAAGACAGCACCTCCGCGGTCGCGCCAGCCTGCGCTTGGTAGTCAAGCGCCGGGTCGGGCGCCAAGGACTCGCTGCTGGAAGAAATTGTCGGCGGCTCCAGCGCGTCACCAATGGGCAGAAACATGACTGCGCCGAAAGCGACGATTGCGGCGCTCGCGGCCAGCGCCACGCGGTTGGACAGAAAGTTCAGCATCATCCTTGGCTCCCTGGCAAGACCCGTTTCCGGGCTGTCAGGGGTTTGACGCAGGGCGTCCGCCGATCCTTGGAACCGTTCAAAGTTCTTCCGCGCCTGCACAAGATTGGCGGCCTTGTTCGCGTCATCCGGCGCGGGCGTGGCGGCGCGCATGGCCGCCTTCAGCTTGTCAAGATCATCGTCGTTCATGTTCGATCCTCGGTCTCGCGCAGGGCGCGAATGATCTTCTTTGCCTCTGCCACCCGCCAGCTGATCGTCCCTTCGGAGACGCCCAGCACTTGTCCGGCGTCGGCATGGGTCAAGTCGTCCAGCACCAGTGCGAGCGTGTCGCGCAGATCGTTCGGCAGGGCGCGCATCGCCTGCCTCAGCCACCTAAGCTTGTCGGCCGCCTCCGCATCGGCCGCGCGGCGATCCAGCTCCCGCTCTCCCCAGCCGGCGGCGGCCTTCGCATGCGCGGCGGCACGGCGTCGGCGATCATGGGCGGCGTTCACCGCCACGCGGTAGAGCCAGGTGGCAAACCGCGCGTCGCCCCGGAATCCGGCCAGCTTCGCTGGCAGCGCGGCGCAGATGTCCTGCGTCAGGTCCTCGGCTTCGGCCCGGCTGCCGGTGAGGCGAAAGCAAAGCGCAAAGAGCGAGTCATAGCGTCGCTCCAGCAGCTTGGAAAATGCTGCCGCATCGCCGCCTGCCGCGGCAAGGGCAAGCTCTTCGTCGCTTGTG
>VXPN01000493.1 GCA_009839535.1 Boseongicola sp. SB0662_bin_57
GCAACAGCAGTTCAAACCCGAATGTGAACAGTGCCCATATCGCCAAAGGCGCCAGAACGGAAAGCGCCGCCAGCGGAACGGGCTTTCGGTACTGGAACGTCCAGCAAAACGCTGCAAAGCCCGGAATCGTCGCAAAGACGAAACCGATCTTCGTGATCAAAAAGCCGGTGGCGCATACAATGGCGACAATGGCGATCATCTGGGCCAGGTTGACTTCAGATTCTTCGGGCGCGGCAGATCGAACCGCCTGGATCAAGGTCACGCCTGCAAGAATGATCCAAATTGTCAGGAAGATGCGCGGCGCAAAGGCCGGCCCGACATCCCCGCCGAATGTCGGGACGTCAAAGGCATCGCCGAACGTCATGGCGAAGAGCGCGATGCCGGCGACGAGCAATGTGCCCGAAACCGAAATGTCCAGCATGCGTGTCACGGATCTCTTCCGGGAATGCGCCCCGGCCAACCTCGGCCAGCCGGAGCCTCAAGGACTACTTTACCAGGCCGGCGTCTTCGAGAAGCCTGCCGTTCAACTCAAACGCGGTCCGGAAGAACGGGCCAAACTCGTCGGTGCCCATGTAACGGACCAAGCGGTTTGCACCGGACATGTTCTCCTTGAAACTGTCGGTTTCAACAGCCTTGGCGCAAGCCTCCGACAAGGTGTTGACGACATCATCCGGCGTTCCGGCTTGCGTGAAGAAGCCGAACCAGACCGACACCTGCGTGTCGTATCCAAGCTCTGCCAGTGTCGGCACGTCCGGATGCTGCCCGGACCGCTGGTCAGACAGGATTGCCAACGCTCGCCAGCCGAACTTCGTGCCGAAGTCAGCGAACCAGGCCGTTGCATCGGCTCGCCCACCGTTGATCTCGGTCGCGATGTCGCCACCGCCCTTGGTCGGGATGTACTGGGTCGTGACGCCAAGCTTGCTGTCCAGCGTCAATTGCGCCACATGCGCAATCGAACCCGGACCCGCGCCCGCGAATTTCAGGCCGTCGCCATTGGCCGTCGCGATGTAGTCATCGACAGTCTTGATCGGACTGCCTTCGGCCACGACCAGATAGAACGGCCCCTGGCTGACCATGCAAATTGGAGTCCAGCTATCCGCGTCGTAGCTCGTGCGCTTAAGGTGCGGCTGCGTCGTGGTGGTTCCCACTGGCAGGAATCCAAGATTGTAGCCGTTGGGCTCAGCCTGGCTCAACTGGGTTGCGCCGACCGTGCCGCCCGCACCTTCCACATTGCTGACAACAATGTTCTGGCCGAGGATGCCTTCCATCTCGGCCGCGAAAAAGCGGGCAGGCACATCGGTTCCGCCGCCAGCGCCGAACGGCACCAGCATGTTTATCGTGCGTTCCGGATACTCCGCGAACGCAATGGACGCGGTCAGGACCAGGCCCGCGACCAGCCCGGCTGACATGGCCATTTGCTTCATCATCAGTTCCTCCGTGAATGCCGATTCAAATGATACGAAGTTGAGCGCGACAGCCTAAATGATAAATTACTGCCCGTTAACAATTGAGTAAACTATACTGACTGAATGGCGAACCGCACCACCTTGAAGGACGTCGCGCGCGCGGCTGGCGTATCACAGATGACGGTTTCCCGTGTCGTGCGGGGCGACACGGTTGTTTCGCTTCGGACCAGAGAGCACGTGGAACGCGTCATAGGGAACATGGGCTACGTGCCCAACAAGCTTGCCGGATCGTTGGCTCGGGCCCATTCCAACCAGGTTGCGGTACTGATCCCTTCCCTGGTCAACAACGTCTATACGTCCGTCCTCGCGGGCATCACGGAGGGACTTGAAAGGGGCGGATACAATCCGGTTGTCGGAGTGACCGAATACGATCTCCAAAAGGAAGAAGCCCAGCTGATTTCCATGATGTCCTGGCGACCGGCCGCAGTCATCCTGGCAAATCTCGTTCATACCGACCGGACCCGTTCAATCCTCGAAAACACGCCCGTGCCCGTGGTCGAGATCATGGATATCAGTGGCGACCCGATCGACCTGTGTGTCGGCCTGGATCACGAAGCGGCGGCGGCGACACTTGCAGACTACCTGATGGAACGCGGCTACCGGAGATTTGGATATCTCGGCTGGCAGACGAACGACTTTGTCGCCGCGGCCCGGTTCAGGGCGTTTCGGGCGCGATTGGAAACGCGCGGGTACGGACTTGTTGCACCCGATGTCTATGATGCACCGCCCGACATGCCGGCCGGAAAAAAGGGATTGGAGATGCTGCTTTCCGTTGCGCCGAAGACCGAGGCAGTGGCCTATTCAAACGACACGGCGGCCATGGGCGGCGTGAACTTGTGCCTGGAGCTGGGCATGCGCATCCAGGACGATCTGGCAATCGCAGGATTCAGCGGCCTGCGGATGGCGCAATGCCTGCCCCAGCCACTCACGACGATAAGGACGCGGCGCCGTGACATCGGAAAGACTGCGGCGCGAAACGTCTTGAAACGCCTTTCGGGCACGCCGGTGGAGCGAAAGGTGGATTTTGGTTTCGAACTCCTCAAGGGGCAGAGCGCGTAGATTGCTTGCAACGAAGCGGCCCCCATTTCGGCTTGCGACGGCTTTGCAGCCTCCTTTGACGCGTCCCAACCGCCAGTTTGCCCTGCAGCAAGAGCAAGCCGCAACCGGGGCGCGAGGCACAAGCGATGTCCTGCTTTCGTGGCGATCATGGCCCCCGGCGCCGACATGATCTTTGCTGCAGGACGCATTCGCAGACCATGCGGAGCACCACAATCGATCCGCTTCCGGACTTCCGCCACGGGGAACCCGTCCACCGTCGACCGCGTGCGGAATGCCACGGCCCATGATCGCGGCAACGTTGGTCGGCCTCAGGCCTGCTCCCGACCTTCCAGGCGCGTCCTGACTTCAGCCAAGGCGATCGCGGACGCTTCATCCACGTCCAGATCGGACGTGTCCAGGATCACGGCGTCCGAAGCGGCCTTCATCGGCGCGTCACGTCGGCCCGCGTCTCGCGCATCGCGCTCCCTGATGTCCCCGAGCACGCCGGCTTCCGTGACATCGTGACCTGCGGCGGTCAATTCGCGCCAGCGACGATGCGCCCGGGTGGCATCGCTTGCAGTGACAAAGAGCTTCACCTCCGCATCCGGACAGATCACGGTTCCTATGTCCCGCCCGTCCAGCACGGCTCCTCCGTTCCGTCCGGCGAATTCGCGCTGGAACGCGACAAGCGCCTGTCGCACTTCAGGCAAGGCCGCAACCTCGCTTGCCGCCAGCGAGACCTCCGGCGTCCTCAGGTCATCTCGCACGATGTCACCGTGACGAAGCGTCGAGGCCGCGATCTCGGGTGGAACGCCTTCGAGCACGCGTCGCCCGACGGCTCGGTACAGAAGCCCGGTATCCAGATGCGCGAACCCGAATTCTGCCGCGATGGCACGTGCAACCGTGCCCTTGCCGGCTGCCGCCGGGCCGTCGATCGCGACAGTGAACTTCATTGCGCAGCCCGCCCTGCCGTCACGTCACTGCGTGCCGGACGCGTCAGCCACGGGCCTTCAGACGGCCTTCCTGAG
>VXPN01000474.1 GCA_009839535.1 Boseongicola sp. SB0662_bin_57
CCGGATGCGTCGAAGTGGCACCGACCCGCGCCGAACGCAGGACACTTCCCCTCGCATGGACGTCCATCACCGCAGGAGTGCTGCGGAGGGCCGGAACCGTGACCAGGGATCTGGATTCTCCCGCCCGCCGCAACATGGTCCTTTCCGTCAGAGCGCCTTGAGGAAGGCCATCAGCCCCGCGTCCTCCTTCCATGGGCGATCCGGTCCGGGCTCCGCCGCATCGCACAGCGCCATCGCCCTGGCCTTCATCTCCAGATCGATCTCGGCATAGACGTTGGTGGTGTCGAGGCTGACATGACCGAGCCAGGCCCGGATCGTGTTGATGTCGTTTCCGGACTGAAGCAGGTGGCAGGCGCTCGAATGCCGTACCACATGGGGCGTAACTTTCCTCCCTTCGAGTTCGGGCACGCGGGCGGCACAGCGCTCCACGAGCCGATAGACGCCGAAACGCGTGTAGGGCCGGCGATGCCGGCTCAGGAAGACGGCATCGTCGGCGGAGCGCCCCTTCACCAGTTCGGCGAGCATGGCTGCGGTTCGCGGCCAGAGCGGACACTGGCGCCGTTTCCCGCCCTTGCCGTGGAGGGTCGCGAGCGCGTGCCTGTCACCGCGGCCCCCAAAGTCGAGGTCCCGCACCGTCAGGGCGGTCGCTTCGGAGACGCGGGCGCCGGAATTGTGCAGGAACAGGAGCAGCGCGTGTTCGACCCTTCCTCTCGGCGTTCGCCGGTCGGGGACATCGAGCAGCGCCTTCATCTCCGCCTTGGTGAGCCAGCCTATGGGCAAGGGCGCTGCCTTCTTCACGGTGATCGCGCGGATGCCCGCGCTCCATTCCAGGCGAACGGGGTCACGGCTGGCGACGAAGCGGGCAAAGGCGCGGATCGCCGACAGGCGCAGGTTGCGGGTCTGCACCGAGCAGCCGCGATCGTCCTCGAGATGGTCGAGGAACTCCAGCACGCGCCGGGACGTGAGGTCGTCCACCGCGAGGCGTTCGTCCGGCTTTCGAGCCCTGGCGCTGAGGAACGGGATCAGCAGGACGAAGGTGTCAGCGTAGCTGAGCTGGGTGTTGCGGGCGAGATTGCGCTCGGTGACGATGTGTTCGGCCAGGAAGCGGCGAAGCCACGGGCCAAGGGTGCGGGGTTCATTCATGATCGTCTCTTTCGACATAACGTTCGAAGCGGATCGAGGCCTGGTGCAGCAGCTCGGGCGTCATCGAGAGGTAGACCCTCGTTCCTTCGAGATTGGCGTGACCAAGCCAGGTGGAGAGCGCCGGCAGCCGCCGCTGCACGTCGGCGCCCTGCCGGTACCAGGCTTCCAGCCGGTGGACAGCCGCGGCGTGGCGCAGTGAGTGAAGGCATGGCGACCTTCGTCCATCCTTCCCGTCATGCTCGATCCCGGCCGCCTCGAGCACCTTGGCGAATGCCTTCCAAACGGTGCTCGCGGCCAACGGCGTGCCGTCGCGGTTGGCGAGGAAGGTCGAGGCCATGCCCGTCGGCAAGGGGCGTTCCCTGCGCCTTGCGGCATGGTTCCGCAAGGCCTCGGCGAGCTGACTTCCGACGGGAACAAGGCGATTCTTGAAGAACTTGCCGTCGCGTATGGTCAGCACCGCATCGTCCAGGTCAACGTCATCGAAAGTCAGGCGCTGTGCCTCGCCGAAGCGAAGGCCGGCCCCGTAGAGCAGCAGGAGCAGCGCCCGCAGGGTGTCGGCGTCGAGCTGGACCGGGCGTTGCCGGCTGATGTCGATGGCTCCGAACAGGCGTTGCAGTTCGTCGCGGGAGAAGACGTAAGGAGGCGCCGACTTCGGCGTTCGTGGCTCGTCATCCCGCGCGGGAAGCGGTGACCGGGCGGCATGGCCGCGGCTGATCGCGTAGCGCCAGAACCCTGCCAGTACAATGTACCTGTTGGCCCGGGACCGGGTCAGCGGACCCTTGCCGGCAAGGAAGTCGAGAACGTCGGCTTCCCTTACAGCGTCGCAGTCGATGCCGCCGCCGACGTGCGTGCAGAACCGATGCAACACTTGTGCGCTCGTAATGAACCGCGCGCCGTGGGCCCGCCGCCAGTCGACATAGGAATCGATCGCTTCCAGGAGGGTCATGCCAGGCCCTCCAGGTCGATCTCGCCGACCTCGCGGAGCGTGTCGATCTGCACCCTGGCGTATGCGGCGGTGGCCGAGACGCCGCGATGACCCAGGTAGTCGCCCACCTCCTTCATCGACATGCCGTGGTCGAGAAGATGCTGGGCCGCGCCGTGACGAAGCGCATGGGGGCTGCGGCGCCTGCCGACAACCCCGATGCGACAGGCGCAACTTCTGACGACATCGCCGACCGCGCCTCTGGTCATCGGCCGGGTCGGGGCCCTCAGCGTCAGGAACAGCGCCCTTTCCGGGCGTCGGGGGCGAACCTCGCGGACGTAGCGCAGGATCGCCTGCCCGACGCCGCGCGAAAGGGGGTAGTGATGGGTGCGTCCAGGCTTCGGGCGACGCACCTGCAATCGCTCCTCCGCCCAGTCCAGGTCGTCGAGCCTGAGGCCGGCAGCTTCGCCGGCGCGCAGGCCGTAGGCGATCAGCAGCATCAGAATTGCCCGGTTGCGTATGTCGGCGGGCCGGTCGCCTTCCGTGGTTGCAAGCAGGCGCACGACCTCGTCCCGGTTCAGTCCCTTCGGGATCGTCTCGCCGGGGTGGAACCGAGGCGCCAGGATGCCGTCGGCAAGCCCCGCCATGCACCAGCCCCGGTCTTCCGCAAAGCGAAAGAAAGACCGCAGGTGTTTTGCGTAGCACCTGATTGTGCCGCGACCGAGGCCGCGGGCATGCCAGTACGCGACCTGGCCGTCGATGTCTTCGATGCAGACCGAATCCAGGGTGATCCCGCGGTCATCCAGCCCGTCGAAGAAATGATCGACCGCGTCGCAGCAACCGCGAACCGTTGCCTTGGCCCAGCCCCGCTCCGAGCGCATCCGGTTTGCGAAGATCGCGACTTCGTCGGCATGACCGTGCCGTGGCAGGCACGGCTCGTCCGCGAACATGTCCGCGAAGCGCAACCATCGCAGGGCGTGACCGACGAACCACTGACGTGCGTCCGGCCTCGCATGCCTGCTGAATCGGCGCACGCCGGGCAGTGACCATTGTTGCGCCGCGGCCTCGACGCGGGTGATGCCGATGCGGTCACCGACCTGCAGGTCGAGAAGGCGAACAAGGTGGAGCTGACAGCCGGCGATGCTGCGCAACGTGCATTGCCGGGCACCACTGTCGGCGCAATGCCCAAGCCAGCGAAGCCGCTCGTCGAGGAGTGGCGCCGTGCGGTACCTCTCGATTGTGGAACCATCGGTGAAAAGTCTTTCGAACATGATCGTGTCTCCTTCTTGTGGAAGACAGGGTCATGCCATGACGGGGAAACAGAAAACATTATGTTGCGGTGAGGCGATCACTCACTTGCCCGAAACGCCGGCTTCCGCGCTCCATGACAGGTTCTTCCGCGCGTTCAGACACTCGGGAGAAGTCGCGATTGCGGTGCAATCCAGGGCAGCCCCCGCACTCTGGA
>VXPN01000279.1 GCA_009839535.1 Boseongicola sp. SB0662_bin_57
TCCATGACCGACTGGATGCCCTTCTCGACGCCCGGAACGTATTCCTTCGGAACCGAGCCGCCGACAATGCGGCTCTCGAACGAATACCCCTCGCCCGGCTCCGTCGGCGTGATGACGAGCTTGATCTCCGCGAACTGTCCGGCGCCACCCGACTGCTTCTTGTGCGTATAGGCGTGCTCGACTTCCTGCGAGACCGTCTCACGATAGGCCACTTGCGGCGCGCCGATGTTCGCCTCGACCTTGAATTCGCGCTTCAAGCGGTCGATCAGGATGTCGAGATGCAGCTCGCCCATGCCCTTCATGATCGTCTGGCCTGACTCCATGTCGGTCTCGACGCGGAAGGACGGGTCCTCCGCCGCCAGGCGCCCCAAGCCCTGGCTCATCTTTTCCTGGTCGTTCTTCGTCTTCGGCTCGACCGCGATCTCGATCACCGGATCGGGGAACATCATGGTTTCCAGCACGACCTGCTTGTTCGCGTCGCAAAGCGTATCACCCGTCGTGGTTTCCTTGAGCCCCGCCAAGGCGATGATGTCACCCGCGAACGCTTCATCTATTTCTTCCCGGTCATTCGAGTGCATCATCATCATCCGACCGATGCGCTCCTTCTTGCCCTTGGTCGAGTTGGCAACGCTGTCACCCTTCCTGATCACTCCGGAATAGATGCGCGTGAAAGTCAGGGAGCCGACAAAGGCGTCATTCATGATCTTGAACGCAAGGCCGGAGAAGGGCTGCGAGTCGTCTGCGGTACGCTCGATATGCCGCGTCTCGGTCTCATCTCCGGGCGCAAAGCCCTTGTACGCAGGCACGTCCAACGGACCCGGCAGATAGTCGATCACCGCGTTCAGCAGCGGCTGAATGCCCTTGTTCTTGAACGCCGAGCCGGCAAGCACCGGAACGAAGTCAAGCGACAGCATACCCTTCCGGATCAGCTTCCGCAGGGTGTCGACATCCGGCTCTTCGCCTTCAAGATAGGCCATCATCGCGTCGTCATCCTGCTCGACGGCCAGTTCGATCATCTTGGAGCGCCACTCGTCGGCAGCCGACTGAAGTTCGCTACGCACCGGCTGGCGGGTCCAGGTCGCACCCAGATCGTCGCCCTTCCAGGTCCACTCCTCCATCGTGACAAGGTCGACAATTCCCTCGAACTTGCCCTCAGCACCAATCGGAATCTGGATCGGCATGGGCTGGGCGCCGGTGCGATCCTTTATCATGCGAACGCAGGCCAGGAAGTCGGCGCCGATCTTGTCCATCTTGTTGACGAAGACGACCCTCGGCACGCCGTAGCGGTCGGCCTGACGCCACACGGTTTCGGTCTGCGGCTCCACGCCGGCATTTGCGTCCAGAACGCAGACGGCGCCGTCCAGAACGGCAAGCGAACGCTCGACCTCGATCGTGAAGTCCACGTGTCCGGGCGTGTCGATGATATTGAATCGATGCTTCTCGGTCTGTGCATCGGTTCCGGATTCGGTGCGTTCCCAGAACGTCGTCGTGGCAGCCGACGTGATGGTGATTCCGCGCTCCTGCTCCTGTTCCATCCAGTCCATCGTCGCGGCGCCGTCATGAACCTCGCCGATCTTGTGGGACTTGCCGGTATAGTAGAGGATACGCTCCGTACACGTGGTCTTGCCGGCATCAATGTGGGCCATGATGCCGAAATTGCGATAGCGCTCGAGAGGATATTCGCGGGCCATGCGCCTGCTCCCTGAAATGGTTTACCAGCGGTAGTGGCTGAACGCCTTGTTGGCGTCCGCCATCTTGTGGGTGTCTTCGCGCTTCTTCACCGCAGCGCCACGACCGTTGACGGCGTCGGCCAGTTCGCCTGCCAAGCGTTCTTCCATCGTGTTCTCGTTGCGGCCGCGGGCCGCCGCAATGAGCCACCGTATCGCCAGTGCCTCCCGGCGTTCGGTACGAACCTCCACGGGCACCTGGTAGGTCGCGCCGCCGACACGTCGGGAGCGGACCTCGACCGACGGCTTGATGTTCTCAAGCGCCTCGTGAAAGACCTCGACCGGCGCCTTCTTCAGGCGGTTCTCGACCCTGTCAAATGCGCTGTAGACTATGCGTTCTGCAACGGACTTCTTGCCGTCCACCATAAGGCTGTTCATGAACTTGGTCAGAACAACGTCGCCAAACTTGGCGTCGGGCAGGACTTCGCGCTTCTCTGCTGCGTGTCGGCGGGACATGTTGCCTTCCTCTGTCTATCTGCGTGAGTCCGGCGACGGCACGAATTCGCATTCACGCGCCCACGCACCGATACAACGCGTCAGTGACGCCCTTGCCGAAGGGACATGTGTAATCAGGCGGCTCATTTCGGGCGCTTGGCCCCGTACTTGGAGCGACGTTGCTTGCGGTCCTTGACGCCCTGCGTATCCAGCACGCCACGAAGGATGTGGTACCGGACCCCAGGCAAGTCCTTTACGCGACCGCCACGGATCAGGACGACACTGTGTTCCTGGAGGTTGTGGGCTTCGCCAGGGATATAGCTGATCACCTCGTAGCCATTGGTCAGGCGGACCTTGGCGACCTTCCGCATGGCCGAGTTCGGCTTCTTCGGAGTCGTCGTGTAGACACGCGTGCAAACGCCCCGCTTCTGCGGGCACTGATCGAGATGCAGCGATTTCGAGCGTTTGACTTTCGGCTGCCGTGGCTTCCGGATCAGTTGCTGGATCGTGGGCATTGCGTCGTATCCCCGTCTTTCAGTTTCGTCCGGCGCGCACGCCCCGGTTCATCTTCACGTCAGCGTCTCTTGTAGCCAAGAAACACCCAAAACCGCGAAGCTCCCGGCAATTCGAGAGCCTGCGGCGGGCTTCCAGAGGATCGAGGCAAAAAGCCTGGATCGTGACCACTTCCGTTCTGTTGAGGCCAGCATGCCAAGGCGGCACCGACCGAGTAGCGCGGCGTATAGTGCGACTCAATTTGCCTGTCAACAGGGGCGATGAACGAAAATTCCGCGACCGCGGCTGGGCATCGATCGTCCCCGGGCCCCGGCTCAGCCGCCGCCGTGAAGGCGCCCGATTCATTTCCGTCGGCTGCAGCAACAGCAGGCTCCGGTCAAGACCTTCGTTGCGTACGCGGTCAAGGACCGTGGTTCCGACCGCAAAAGTGAACTGCAGGATGCACGACATTCGCGAAGAATGGCGACGTGAACGACACGAAGCGGCGACCGGTCGTCACCGTGGGCAGGGGGCACGGAATGCCGGTGACCAGGGACCGGAATCTCCCGACACCGGCCACTCCTCAGCTTGGGGCCTGCCCTCGCCTCGGAACTGGCCGATGCTGCACGGCGGACTTGAAGTGGCGCCAAACGAGAAATGCCTGAAGGGCGTTGGCCCCACGCTCGTGCCCGGTCAGCCTGCGCCTTCCGTCGCGTCCACAAGATCCGGATCGACCGGGTCGACTGCAAAGTCCTCGGGCGCCGCAAGCGCCGCCGCCGCTTCCGCCTGGGCCTGGGCCTCCTGGATCAGCTTGAGATCACGCTCAGCCGCGATGCGCCGGGCGCGCTGCGTTGCGCCACCGGTCCCGGCCG
>VXPN01000175.1 GCA_009839535.1 Boseongicola sp. SB0662_bin_57
ACGTTCGAGCTTGGACCCTTCGCATTCATGATCTCGGGATGCCAGCCCTTGCGCCACTCTTCCATGAACGTGGGGTTCTGGGTGCAGCGGCTGATCGCCATGGTCATGTCGCCCGATATGCAGATATTGCAACCGATGCACTCGCGGATGTCCTCGATCCGGCCCTCGGCGATCTTTCGGGGAATGAAGGGATCGGCAATGGAGGGGCGTGCGCAGCCGATGAAATCGAGCGTGCCTGACTTGACCATGCGCACCATGACATCGGGCGAGGTAAAGCGTCCGACCCCGACAATGGGCCTCTCGGTCAACGCGTGGATGCCCCTGACCAGTTCCTCCTGCGCGGCCTCCTCCTTGAACCGGCTGGGGCCCGAACAGTCGTCCCACGTGCCATGGGCCAGGTCCCAGAGATCCGGCAGGTTCCGGTTCATGTCGATGAACTCGCGGACCTCGGCGTTGGACAGGCCCAGGTTGCCGATGGTTTCGTCCAGCGAGACGCGCAACGTGATCCCCATGGTGTCCCCGACCGCGTCGCGAATGTCGGCAACGACCTCGTTCACGAAGCGCGAGCGGTTTTCCAGGCTGCCGCCGTATTCGTCACTGCGATGGTTGGTCGCCCGGCTGAGGAAATGCTGGAAGATGCCGAAGCCGTGCGCACCATACAGGCAGATCAGGTCGAAGCCCGCATGCCTCGATCTCCTGGCTGCGTTCACGAACCAGCGACGCAGGTCCCTGATCTCCGGCTTGTCCAGCGCGCGCGCCTGCAGCGGGTCGTTGGTAAAGGTCCGGATCGGCTGTGCGGAGACCGCCAAGGGAACCTCGCGGGTATAGAAATTGGGTCCGTTCACGCCCGAGTAGGCCAGCTGAATGCCCGCCAGCGCACCGTGTTCCTTCATCTTGCCCGCCATCCTGGCAAGCATGGGCACGTCCTTGTCGTCCCAGAGGCGCAGCTCGATGAATGGCGTGATCTCGCTGGTGTGGTGCATTTCGCATTGTTCGGTGAAGATCACGCCCCAGCCACCCTCGGCCTTGATTCCGCGCATGGCGGCCGCAGCGGACGGGTCCCGGTATCCGCCGCCGTTGCAATGGGGGACCTGGTAGAACCTGTTGGGTGCGGTGAGCGGGCCAATGGCCAAGGGTTCGAACAGGATGTCGTATCTGGGGTCGCGCATCGCTTGCCTCTGCTCGCGGAATGGAGGGCAAGTGTCGCGCGGAATTTCCTCAGTTGGCAAGGGCCGGATCATTCGTCGCCCGGCACGCCGTAGGAAGGGGCGTCGCGCGGGTCCAGCGCCCGGGTGACATAGGCTTCAAGCTGAGGCCTGTAGACATCCCATGCATGGGCGACGGCCTCGATCGGGCAATCCCCTGTCCAGTCGCAGCGAAGGTCCGCCACGGGCCACGGCACCCGATCACAGATCTGAAGGCCCGCCGAATGCACCGGCCCTGCCTCGCCGCCAGCCTTCAGTCCGGCGCGCAGGGCCGCGACCAGCCTGTCGCCGAGATGGCCTGAACCTTGCTCAAACCCCTCGACGATGGCTGCCGGCACGCCATCGTCCGCAAGGAGGTTCCCCGCCGACATGACGTCCCTCCCCGCGGCTTCGGTCCAGATGCCAAGGGACCTTGGCCCGGAATGGATGGCGGTCTGTCCGGTCTTGTCGATTGCCAGCACCTGTCGGTACTCGACGAAATCAGCCTTGCTGCGGACGTTCGCGATGGCCTCGGCCGCACTCATGCCGCCATCCATCAGGTCGAGCGCCAGGACTCCCAGCCGCGGGTCCGTGACGTTCTGGCTGGCGACGGCCCCCACGCCCGCGCGCGTGTAGGAGCACCGGGCGGCAACGGCAGGAGACGATGACGAGATGGCAACGCCGAACATTCCGGTTTCCGCACAACGGGCGACAAGAGAGAAGGTCATGGGCTCAATCCGGGATGACGGCGGTTGCGTCGATCTCGACCAGCCATTCGGGTCGCGCAAGAGCCTGGACGACCAGTCCGGTAGAGACCGGATGAACGCCCTTGATGTGTTCGCCCATGGTCCGATAGACCGCCTCGCGATGGCGCACGTCGGTAATGTAGACGACGACCTTCACGAGGTGCTCCATGCCGCCGCCCGCTTCCTCGATGAGCTGGCGGATGTTCCGCATGACCTTGTGGGTTTGCGCGACGGGATCGTGGCTCTCGACGCTCTTTGCATCGTCCAGGTTCTGTGGACATTGGCCGCGCATCCAAAGGGTGGTGCCGCCGCGCGTCGCGACTGCCTGGCAAAGGTCGTTGTCCAGGTTCTGTTCCGGGTAGGTGTCGCGCGTGTTGAACTTGCGAATGCGGGTATGGGTCATTCCCGTGGTCCTGTACTTTGCGTTCACGTGGGCTGGAGTCTCGCCGTCTCCGGCCCGACGTCAATCATCGTTGCAGACTATTCTCGCCGTTCCGGCGTAGTCGCCGTATTTCCGCTGGATGAAGATGTGGTCAGCGATGTGTTTCGCGTCATGCCAGACTCCGTAGATGAACGACGAGCCGCGGCGGGTCAGCCAAGGCAGGCCCAGGAAGTAGACGCCGGGTTCCGGCGCCACGCCCCGAACGTGCCTGGGCCGTCCGTCCTCGTCGAAGACGTCCAGTTGCAACCAGCTGAAATCCGGCCTGTAGCCCGTCGCCCATATGATCGTCGAGACGCTTGCTTCAGCAAGATCCAACCGATCAATGGGACTGGCCACGCATTCCGGGTCATCAAGCAGTTCATGCGCGGCAGGTTCCTCCGGAAGATCGAGCCCGTTCGCCGCGAGATAGGCATCGCATTGGTCAAGGAATGACAGGTAGTACTCGTCCCCTGCCGCGATGTTCCTTGCAAGGTCTCCGGCAAAGTGCACGGAGCCATCCGAGAATCCCTCGGTTCGCCCAACCAGGGTCATTCCGTTGCGTGCCAGGTCGCGAAAATCGATCGTGCGGCCTCCGTATGCGCCACTCACCGATATCGAGATATGTTCCTTGCCCGGCGGAATGCGCTCGTCATCCCACATGCCAAGAACGCCCATCCACCAGACATAGTCCCTGTTGCGGTACCGCCGCGGCAGGCGGTCGTGCGGGCCGATGGACAGGAACACGTCTCGCCCGGCCCGAAGCAACTCGTCCGCAATCTGCACGCCGGACGAGCCTGCGCCAACGACCAGGACGGCACCCTCCACGACTTGGTCCGGGTTCTTGTAGTCCAGCGAGTGCATTTGCATGACCGGCGCGTCTTCCGGAACGATCCGTGGGAAAACTGGCTTCTGGAAGGGACCCGTCGCGGCGACAATCGCCTTTGCGTCGTAGGCGCCGTCCGATGTCTCGACACGGAAGCCCGCCTGACCCTGCAAGCGTTCAACCAGCATCACCTCAACACCGCATCGCACGGGCGCGCCTATCCGCGCCGCATAGTCGACAAGGTAGTCGGCGACCTGCTCCTTTGGAACAAAGGCGTCCTGATCAATGCCCGAGAATTCCTGCGGCGGAAACCGGTCGTGCCAGGCGGGTCCGTTCGCGACCAGCGAATCCC
>VXPN01000468.1 GCA_009839535.1 Boseongicola sp. SB0662_bin_57
TGGGATTCTGGGTGCAGCGCACGTGAATGCCGGACACTTCGACCGAGACGCACACGTTGCATCCAATGCACTCGCGTATGTCGTCGACCCGGCCTTCCCGGATCTTGGCAGGCAAGAAGGGATCCGCGATGGAAGCCCTCGCGCTGCCGATGATGTCGAGCACCCCGCGCCTGATCTGACTGACCATGGCATCGGGCGACGTGAAACGTCCGACTCCCAAGACCGGCCTTTGCGTCACCTGCTTGACGAAACTTGTCACGTCTTCCTGAAAGCCTTCCCGCTCGTAGCGCGACGTGCTGCTGTCCGCACTCCAGCCCGAGACGTTGACGTCCCAGAGATCGGGCAATTCGGCCAATGCCTCCACGACGTCACGTCCTTCCCCGTCGAACTGGATGCGCCTGGGACCTGTTGCTTCGTGCACCGCAAGGCGCAGGGCAATTGCCATGTCCCCTGCGGCCTCTTCCAGCGCGTCCTCCAGGACCTCACGCAGAAGCCGAAGGCGGTTTTCGAAGGAGCCGCCATACTCGTCGGTTCGGAGGTTGTAGCACGGCTGCAGGAAATGCCACAGGATCGACGCGTCATGCGCCGCGTAGACATAGGCGATGTCGTAGCCGGCCTTCTTCGCTCGCCCGACTGCAGCCCGGTGCGACTGCCGCAGGCACCGGATGTCGGACTTGTCCATTGCCTTCGCCGAATAGGGCATTTCCGGCTTCAGGGATGGCATGCTTGACGGCCCAAGGATCGGATAGCCGTTTTCGATCCCGCGCGACCGCAACCCGGTATGGCCAAGCTCGATCGAGGCCAGCGCCCCATGTTCGTGGATCTTCTCGACGGAACGCGCGTGCACCTTGACGTCGCCATCGTCCCAAAGCCGTTCATATGGGAGGCCAGAGAGATCCGACGTCGGATCGATCTCGGTCAGTTGCATCCCCACGATGCCCCAACCGCCTTCGGCCCGCATCGCGCGGTTGCCGATGGCGCCGTTGGGCTGAAGGTAGGAATTGCCATTGGCATAGGGCGCCACCGAAAACCGGTTGGGCGCCGTGACCGGCCCGATCCGGACCGGTTCGAACAATACGCGATATCGCCGATCCACCATGGCTCACTTCATCCTGATGGTGCCGTCAGCGACCCAGCCGTCGATGATCTCCACGACCTTCTCCGAGAACGCCAGGTCGTTGATGTGGCAATCCATCACCGTCAGCTCGACGGGCGCGGTCATCTCGGCCTTGTAGGCCTCGACCATCGTTGCCAGCGCCCCCGGATCGTGGGCCGGCATGCCCTCGGTATCCCAGGCGTGGATGCCTTGCGTCGGCAGTATGAACCGGACTGGACCCCTGGACTTCTTGAGTCGCCCTGCGACCTCCCTGGCCAGGTCGCAACGTTCCTCGGCAGTGAGTGCGGCCGAGGCGATCAGGCGGTTGTGGGCGTGAAACTGGCGGTCGCGAAAGCGTTCGGGCACCGGTTGCCAGGCTGCAAAGTCGATCATGTCACCAAATCCCGGCGCGGCTATGATCGGCGTGCCCAGACGCCCGGCTGCGGTCATCCGATGAGCGCCGGCATTGACGACGGACCCGACCATCAAGTTGCCGATCTCGGCCACGGCAAGCTCCAGGACACAGGCGAAATAGCCCTGTTCGGCAAGGCTCTCCATCGCCATGCCGCCCATGCCGGTGCCGTGAAACACTGCCAGCGAAAACCCGCGGTCGATCAGCGGCTGGCGCAGGTGCACCATGTATTGCAGCGCTGAAGACCCGAAGCTGACCATGCCGATGACCGGGCGGTCCGGGTCTGGCGCCACCACGGCCTGCGCGGCGCCCCAGACCGCACCTGCCGCCTGGCTGAGCGTCGCCATGCAAATTTCGTTCAGCCCGTAGAGGCCGCCGGCCCAAAGGATCATCTGGATGTCCGCAGAAAGACGCTCCGGCGGGATCAGGGCGGAAAACGCAACAGTCGAGATCACGTATTTCGGGACGCCGATCGGCAAGGCGCGCGCGCAGTCAAGGGCAAGGTCCGTGCCCATCGTGCCGCCCATCGCCAGCATCCCGTGAATCTTGCCGTTCGCATGAAGATCCGCTGTCAGTTTCGCGGCCCCCTCAGCCATGATCTGCATGGCGTGGTTCTCGTCTCCGCTGTCGATGGCGTCCTGAATGGTCTTGCCGGCGGCGGCGGCAACCTCGTGCTTCGAGATGTCGGCGGGAGCCTCAGGATCACCCAGAACGCTCACGTCCATCGAGATCACGTTGCCGCCAAGCCTGCGGACACGATCGCACACGAAGTTCAGTTCGGCATCCTTCGTGTCATAGGTGCCGATCACCAGAATTGTCCTTGCTTCACTCATCTTGTCCTCCCAATTGCCGGTCTAGCCGCGCATGATCTCGCCCAAAGGGTCATAGAACGGCGCCAGTTGAACCTTCAGCGGATACATCTCGCTGGCGACCTGGACATCGAAGCCTCCTTCATCGATCCATTCCTGGCTGACACCGTCGTCGCAATGCAGACTCGCCAATCCAACCATGGCGTCGATCCGGAAGCCCCAATCGCCGGACGTCACGAAGCCAACGATCTCGCCATCCTTCCAGACGGGTTCATTGTGGATGAGATACGGCCCTTCCTGGGCGGTCAGGCCTGGCACCTTGACGCTGACGGTCCGCCACCTCGTTGCCGGCGCTTCCTTTTCCTTCTGTGCAGCCAGGCGCGCCCTGCCAACAAAATCGGCTTTCGAGAGATCGACGGCAAAGCCAAGCCCGGTCTCGAACGGCGTGTCCTCTTCGCCGATGTCATGACCGAAATGGCGAAAGCCCTTTTCGATCCGGCATGCATTGAGCGCGAACATCCCCATGTGCCGCAGGCCATGCGGACGACCGGCCTCGCAAATGGCCTCGTGAAGCCCCGCCGCAAACTCGGTCGGGAAGAGCATCTCGTAGCCAAGTTCGCCGAGGAAGGACCGTCGGATCGCCCATCCGCGAGCATAAGCCAGATCAACCTGGCGGGCGGATCCGAAGGGAAAGGCCTCGCTCGAGAAGTCGTCGAGGCTGAGACCTTGCAGGATCTCGCGGGATTTCGGGCCGTGAATCGTCAGCAGGCAATGTGCCGAAGTTGCGTCGAAGACCTCGAAGCGCATGCCTTCGTCGGCATGCCGACGGATGTGCTGCTGATCGCGGATCTGGCTTGGATGGCCAGTTACGATCATGAAGCTGTCCTTGCTCAGGCGGGTGACGGTGACGTCTGCCTCGATCCCGCCCCTTTGGTTCAGAAACTGCGTGTACACCGAAGCCCCGGGTTCGACATCCATCCGGGCGCCGCAGATCCGGTCAAGAACGCGCCGCGCATCAGGGCCCTGCACCACGATCTTCGCATACATGGACTGATCGACCAGAACGGCCGCATCGCGCGCCGCGATGCACTCCTGCTGCACAAAGTCCGACCAGGGCTTCCAGCGAAGCGACGGCGCATCGACCCAGCCGCCGCCCTCGGTGTCGAAATACATCGGGACTTCCCACCCGATCCGCTCGGCAAAGCACG
>VXPN01000268.1 GCA_009839535.1 Boseongicola sp. SB0662_bin_57
GGATTGTCGGCGTGCTCGCCGCCGTTGATGATGTTCATCATCGGAACCGGCAGGAGATGGGCCGCCGCGCCGCCCACGTAGCGGAAGAGCGGCTGGCGCGTGAAATTTGCGGCGGCCTTCGCGGCGGCAAGGGACACGCCGAGAATCGCGTTCGCCCCAAGTCGCCTCTTGTTGGTCGTGCCGTCGAGATCGACCATGATCTCGTCGATGGTCATCTGCTCCGTCACGTCCAGCCCGACAAGCGCCTCGGCGATCTCGACGTTCACGGATTCAACGGCTTCCAGGACCCCCTTGCCCAGATATCGCTTCCTGTCGCCGTCACGCCTTTCGACCGCCTCATGCGCGCCCGTGGACGCGCCCGATGGCACGGCCGCCCGACCTTGCAGGCCGTTTTCCAAAGTCACGTCGACCTCGACGGTGGGATTGCCCCGGCTGTCGAGGATCTCGCGGGCAAACACGTCGATGATAACGCTCATCCCAAGCTCCCTTGCACAACTCGCCGGCTCCATAGCAGCCGTTCACGGCAATTGGAATGCGAGGCGCGTGCCCGTCCGAGACGCCGCATTCACCCGCTCACTTGACGATCACTTCCCTGCCATCGCGATTCAAGTGACTCTTGGGCACGGCTGCAGGCTTCGGCTCTCGCCGGATCATGTCCGTCATCATGCTCCGGCCGCCGCGAGGTGACGCTCGCGCCAGAAGGCGTAAAGACCCGAACCGACGATCAGCATGACACCGGCCCAGGTCATCAGGTCGGGAATTTCGTCGAAAGCAAAATATGCGATGATGAGCGCGAACAGAATCCGCGAATACCGAAACGGCGCCACGGACGAAACGTCACCGCTCCGCATTGCCGTGGTCAGCGTCCACAATGCTACCGCGAGCGCCAGGATCATGCCGAGATACCAGGCTGCCGTCTCGATGCTGACGGGCCGCCAACCGCCCTGAAAGAACATCATGAGCGCCCCTGCGAGTGTCATCGGCACCATGGACCAGGCCACCGCGAAGGATGTCGAGATCCTTGCCGGCAACCGACGGCTTGCAAGGTCGCGTGTTGCAAGACCAATGACGTAGACGAGAACCCAAAGGAGGTTGGGGTCGAATGCGCTGAAGCCCGGGCGAAGAATCATCAGGACTCCGATCAACGCCAGCCCGACCGCCGCCCAGCGACGCCATCCGACGTCCTCTCCCAGAAACAGGGCCGCACCCAGGACAACCGCGAGTGGCTGCGCTTGCGCAAGCGCGATCACGGAGGAAAGCGGCGCCAGGCCAAGCGCGACGACAATGCCGATGCTCCCCGCAACTTCGCCAAGCGTCCGAATCAGGAGCGCAGGATTGCGCGCATCGGGCACCCAGAGCCGCTCGCGAGACCGCCACATCGCCATCCAGAACAAGCCGAACGTTGCCAGCGAACTGATGAAGATGACCTGTCCGGCGCCCTGGGATTCGCTGGCAAGCTTGACGAATGCATCAACGACCGCAAAGCACGCCATTGCGATGATGGTCAGCGGAATCGCCCAAGTGCCGGATGTGCCGTGCTGCCTCATGATTGAGCAGCCAACGCAAGTTTCACAGGCAGGAACCGCAAGGATTCATCCCTTCCTGCCGTGTTTCGATGATTCGGGCATGCATGTCGCGATGCGCGGAAAGGACGAAATCCAGGCCGGACCATCGCGTTGATTGACGACTGCGCGCTCGGCTTCATGCCAAGCACGTTCCTTGGCAACTTGGGCGATTTTCGGGCGGCGGGCCCGGAAGCTGCACTCGTTGCGGAACAAGTCAATCGAAGCTAGCGCTCGATCGACACGTCAAGCATGACGTCAGGGGCGCCTGTGACGGCACCGTTCGGGCCAGTGCCGCGCTTGATGGCGTCAACCACTTCCATGCCTTCGATGACGCGACCTACGACCGTGTATTGGCCGTTCAGGAAATGGCCGTCCCGAAACATGATGAAGAACTGGCTGTTGGCCGAATCGGGGTCCTGGGCGCGCGCCATTCCGACAATTCCGCGATCGAACGGAATGTCGCTGAATTCGGCCGGAAGATCGGGCCTGCTCGAACCGCCGGTGCCGGCCCGGCGCATGTCTCCTCCGATTCTGGCAAACTCCACGTCCCCGGTCTGCGCCATGAATCCCTCGATCACGCGGTGAAAGAACACGCCGTCATAGGCACCCTCGTCCGCAAGTGCCGCAATTTGCTCCGCATGGTAGGGAGCCACGTCCGCGAACAGGTCGATTACGACGCGACCATTCGCCTCGCCCTCGATGTCGATGACGAGATAAGGTCCGGGCCCGTCGTCCGCGGCAATGGCGGGAGAGACCGAAATCACGACGGCAAGCAGGAACCTAAGCATCTGCGGCCACCTTCACGCTGATCATTCGGCCCGGCTTCGCCGGAGGCTCGCCCCTGGGAATCGCATCAACCAGTTCCATGCCCTCGATCACGCGGCCATAGACCGTGTACTGGCCATCGAGAAAGTGGTTGTCGCTGAAATTGATGAAGAACTGGCTGTTGGCCGAGTTCGGGTTCTGGCTTCGCGCCGCACCAAGCGTGCCCCGATCATGGGGAATGCGGCTGAATTCCGCCGGCAGGTCGGGAAGGCTCGATCCGCCCGTGCCCGCCTTTCGCAGGTCCAGGCCGTCGCCGTGGCATCCGTGCTCGACATCGCCGGTCTGCGCCATGAAGCCGTCGATCACCCTGTGGAAGATCACGCCGTCATAGGCGCCCTTGCGCGCCAGTTCCTTCATGCGTTCCGAATGAGCCGGCGCGACGTCCGGCATCAGCCGGATGGCGACCGTGCCCTGCATCAACTCGATCAGGATCGTGTTTTCGGGATCCTCGAAATCTGCCAATGAACCCTCCGTTCGTCCAGGAATCGCGCGGACACTAGTCCGCGAGGGTCGAAAGGAAAAGCCCGCAACGACCTGGAACGGGGCGATCGCTATGTAGAGTACCCTTTGCCTCTCGATGACTGCTTCACTTTTGAGCAACGAACGCAACATTTCAGACGTTCGCTCTTGAACATTACAGGAACATGTGGCGAGTCGCGGATCGTGGATGGTGGCGGCATCTGTCGAGACGCAGGGCGGTCACGGCGGAATCGAAATGACGAGGGATGCAAGGAAGACGCCATGAACGACATGAGCGGAGACCCGGAGGGCATTGCAGGGTCCGGGTCCCTGTCGATCCCGCCCGGGATCGTCATTAGCCGCTTCATCTCCGCGCGCTCCCGGGCCCGGACACGGATCTCCTTCTCGAGGTCGGCAATCCGCCCGGAGAGCGCGGCAATCTGCGTGAGCAGCAGCGTGGCCATCGACGCCACCTGCTCGGTAAGCATTCGTTCGAGCCGTGGAGTCTGGCAAATTTGGTAATGACGCAGGTCGTGGAAGCTCAAGGAATCCTTGCTTTCGCGGTGGTTCGTGATGCGCGCCTTGCGGAATCTCAACGGCTCGAACGAACGCTTACCCTGCTCGGGAAGCGATTCCCGAACCGCTTCCAGTTCCCTGCGCAGCTTCTCGAC
>VXPN01000233.1 GCA_009839535.1 Boseongicola sp. SB0662_bin_57
GGATGATTTGGCGGGACCGACCTTTGGCGGAAACAAGGCGCGGCAGCTGGAGTACTATTTTGGCGCGGCATTGTCCGAAGGCGCCGACACAATCCTTGTCACTGGTGCAGTGCAGTCAAACTTCGCCCGGCTGGCGGTGGCGGTTGCACGAGCGCAAGGAATGCACCCAATCGTGCAGTTGGAAGACCGTGTCCCAGGCAAGTCGGATCGCTACCGAGAATCCGGCAACGTGTTTCTTTCGCGGCTCATGGGGGCCGAGATCATGACTTATCCCGAGGGTGAAGACGAGACCGGCGCAGATGCAGCGCTCCACCAGCGGGCCGATGCGCTCAAGGCCGAAGGTTGCCGGCCCTATGTCATTCATCTCTCGGAAGGTCATCCACCGCTCGGTGCCTTGGGCTATGTGGATGCAGCCAAAGAGACACTTGATCAAAGGGACGACTTCGATGTCTTCGTGGTCGCTTCAGGAAGCGGGTCAACGCATGCAGGGCTGCTGGCCGGGCTGAAAGGTGCGGGTTCGGGTGCATGGGTCATCGGCAGCTGCGTCCGGCGCAGCGCTGCTGAGCAGCGCCCGCGTGTTGGTCGAACCATGAAGCGGCTGGCAATGCTCTATCCGGCTGCGGCAGGCGTTGCCGAAGCTGACATTCGCGTCTGGGATGGCGCCTTGGCGCCGGGCTATGGCCAGCTTGGTCCCCCAAGCCTTGAGGCGATAAGGATCATGGCCACGTTCGAAGGCCTGATGCTGGACCCGGTTTACACCGCAAAGAGCTTTGCTGCAGTGCTGGCGCTTGTCAAAACTGGAGAGATCATGAAAGGCAGCCGTGTCTGTTACGTGCATACCGGCGGGCTTGCCGCGCTTTTTGCCTACGAAGACGTCATCGCGTCCCGCTTTTGAATGCGCAATTCTGGATCGGCGCCTGCGCTCTCGAGAAAGCGGTGCACTTCTTGCGTCCAAGCATCACGCACCTCGGTTGCGATAACGGATGTCGGGCGGTGGGCCGGAGAAATGATCGCGTAGCTGTAGCGCAGTTGTTGATCGAGCAGGCGGATGCACAGGGTCTCGGAGAAGGCGCCGGTTTCCCTGACATGCACTACTGTCAATGGGTCGAGAATGGCGCAACACTGGCCGGCCACGATGAACGGGAGGATCGGCAAGAAGGCCTGGCTCTCGACCATCGGATTGAATTTGTGCCCGGCCTCGTCGAACGCGCGCCGGACATCGCGGGTGTGAACATGATTGGCCTGGAGCGACCCCATTGGCTGACCGCTGAGCGCATCAAGAGATACGGTTTGCTCGCGAGCGAGCGTGTGAGTCGCTGGAAGCGCCACGAAACAGTTGCCAGAGATGACGTCGGATCGGTAGAGCCCGCCGCCGTCTGCATCTGCCGGAATGTCCGCAAATCCAAAATCGATGCTTTGTGCGCGGGCGAGTTCGGCAATCTGGTTGGAGCTTCGGGCAAGCATGGAGGTCTTGATTCCAGTCCTTTTGCCGATATGCGTCGCAATGAACCGGGGAAAAAGCATGGTGACGGGGCCGGGCATCGCTGCGACGGTCAACGTACCCAGGTGTCCGTCACCGAGCCCACGCATCGTCTGCCGGACCTGGCTGAGCTGCCGAAGGATCGCGTTGGCCTCGGTCATCAAGTATTGCGCCTCCGGCACGGGCACGAGCTTGCGACCCCGTCGTTCAAACAGCTTCATGCCCAGTTGGTCCTCAAGGGATCTGATCGCCGCACTGATGGCGGGCTGCGTGCGACCAAGCCGGTCGGCCGCCTCGGTCAGGGTCGCCGAGGCCATGACAGCGTGAAATGCCGAAAGCTGCGAAACATTCATGCCCACGCTCCGCTTTCAGTGCAACACAACGGGCGATTGGAACCCGTGCCGTTGACACAAGCTCTCATGAATCGTCCGGGCAACAACGACAGTCCAGCTGGTGAAACGAGAAGACTGCCATGCCGAAGAGTCGCCGCCACCGCGCCCGAGAAGACAGATGCCAGATCTGCGGCCCGCGGGAAAGCGGGCTTTCGGATTCGGCCGTCTCGCGCCAGTCGGGCCGGAGCCGGACGCCGACCTGGCGCGCGTCGAGGCGGAATTGCGGCGGGCGGCAATGCCAGAGGCAATGATCTTGCCAGGTCCCCACCTTCGCGCCGGTGGACAAAGGCCATGAATTTCCGTCATCGGGTCGTTTCCTCCACCCTCGCTGCCGAATCGAACGGCGCTGCGTTCGGTCTGGAATCGGAGATCCAAATTCATAAGCCAAATTTTGGAATTTCAAAGACATTCAAATTTGTCTTTCTTTTTCGCGACAGTATTGTGCCGTGCACGACTCGCTTTCTGGAGTCCGTTCACATGGAGAACACAATGAACAATATCACTAGACTTCTGGGCGTTGCCGCTGCCGCCACGCTGACGGCTGGAACGGCATTTGCTCAAGACCCGACCTTCTTCCGGATCGGCACCGGAAGTGCCGGCGGAACGTACTTTCCGATCGGCGGCACTATCGCCAATGGCATCTCTGCACCTCCGGGTGCGCGGCCATGTGACAAGGGTGGTCAGTGTGGCGTGCCTGGCCTGATCGCGATCGCGCAGTCGACGACCGCGTCGGTCTTCAACAACACTGCCGTTCAGAACGGCGAGCTTGAAGCCGGGATGGCTGCTGCCGACGTCACCCGCTCAATGTACCTGGGTCAAGGCAAGTTCGACGGCAAGCCGCATGAGAAGCTGCGGATCGTTGCGAACCTCTACCCGGAAGACCTGCACCTCGTTCTTCCGAAAGGCATGAGCGTCAATGACCTTTCCGATCTGGCGGGCAAGCGCGTGGGCATCGCTCAGGCGGGCTCAGGGACGCAGGTTGCCGTCGAGATGATGCTCGCCGAATGGGGCGTCACGCGAGACAACATGGACGAGGCCGAGCTGAACAACGCGCAGTCGGCCGAACGCTTGGCAGACGGCCAGCTTGACGCCTATTTCTACGCCGCTGGCTGGCCGGTTTCCGCTATGGTGCAACTGGCCGCGACCAAGGGCATGGAGCTTCACAGTTTCACGGAAGACGATCTCGCAAAGATCAACGAGATCATCCCGGCCTATATCCCGTCGAGCATTCCGGCGGGCGTTTACGAGGGCGTCGACTACGAGGTAATGACGCCGGCCGTTTCGGCGCTTCTGGTCGTGTCGTCGGATCTTTCCGAAGAGCTCGTCCATGGCATCACCGCCGCGCTCTGGAATTCCAACACCCGCAAGCTGCTCGACAACGGACACGCGAAGGGCAGGCAGATCACGCTGGATACGGCGCTTGACGGCATTGCCGCGCTGGGCGTGCCGCTGCATCCGGGTGCCGAGAAGTTCTACAAGGAGGCAGGACTCCTCGAGTAGTCCGGCACACCATGCGGGCGGCTTCGGCCGCCCGTACCACTTTCCAAGGGAACTATCCGACCTGAGAGGGCGCGTCATGAGCGATCCGGGACCTGATGACGTGCGCGGGCTTTCCGAAACGGAGCTCGCAGCGATCGAAGAAAAG
>VXPN01000196.1 GCA_009839535.1 Boseongicola sp. SB0662_bin_57
GCAATGGAGATGGGGCGGCCACGCATTGATCCAGAGTTGTCGAGCAGGAGCGTCACGACCGTGTCCCGGAACTCCATGTCCTTTTCCTGCTTGTAGGCCAAGGGCAGGGTCGGGTTGACAACCACGCGGGCCAGGCGTCCGGCATCGAGGATTCCCTCCTCGAGGTCAAAGGTCCACGTGCGCGTCTGTTGCGCCTGAAGACGGCGCTGCAGCCGGTTTGCAAGCCGGGAAACCGCTCCCTTCAAGGGCTCAAGCTGGTTGTCGAGATGAGCGCGCAGACGCTCCAGTTCTTCCGGCTCGGCGAGTTCGTCGGCGGCGACCTCTTCGTCAAATTCGGAACTATGGACCATGTAGGCAGGATCTGCGTCGCTTATCGGCTGCGGCGCCGGCGGCTCGATCTCGGCGTCGCCTTGGGGAAGTTCGGTGTCCTCTCCCTGGTCCAGGTCGGCCGACTCGTCGAGGGAGACTTGCGCCTCCGCCTGATCGTCCAGCTGTTCCTGGCTCTCGTCCGGCGCGGCGTCCGAGCCTTCCTGTTCCTGCCGGCTTTGGTCGTCGCTGTTCGCCTCCTCGTCCTCGGGCGCGTCCTCCGCAGCCTCGCTGTCCTCGTCCGGGTCCTCGCTGTCAGGGTCGTTGCCCAACTGGTCACCATAGCCGAGATCCCGGATGACCTGACGGGCGAAACGCGCAAAGGCCGCCTGATCGGTCAGCGTGTCTTCAAGGCTTTCGAGGGTCGTGCCCGCTTTCGCTTCCAACTGGTCGCGCCACAGATCCAGGACATTTGCGGCCGCCGATGGCAGGGGGCGGCGGCTGGCAAGCTGGCGCACCAGGTATCCGGCCGCGGCGGCAAGCGGCGCATCCGACATGTCCTTCAGTTCGTCGTACCCCTTGCGTGTCGCCTCATTGCTTATGCGCGCATCTATGTTCCCGGCCGTTCCCGGCATGTCGCGTGCGCCCATCGCTTCGCAACGGGCCCACTCCATGGCCTCGTAGATGTCCCGTGCCATCTGATCTTGCGGCGAGTAGCGGTCGAAACATGTCTCGTCGTGGTACTTCCGGCGCATCGCGAAGCTGTCAGCGGTCCCGCGCGCGAGCAGGACCTCATCCCGTGTCATCCGGCGCGTGACCTGTGGCAGGCGTACTCCGTCGGGCGACATGCCCGGAGGGTCCACCGAAAAGCTGACATCCATCTCCGGATCGTCGGCCAAGGTCTTCGTCGCTTCTGCGAGGGCCTTCTTGAACGGGTCGGCCGGACTGTCAGGCGTGCGAGTCATTGAAGCGTCATTCGCCGAACTGTGCCTGAGGACATCTCTTTGGTCCGGAAGCGTGGAATTTCGGGTGTGAGAGATCCACTGGAATCCTGGAATGCCGAGATGCAGGCATCGCCCACTGCTCCGACGACGGGGCGCGATCGATGGGCAGGTCGCTTGCAGGCCGGGTCACGGGACCGCCACGCTTGCCGCACTCTCCGGCAACTCCTCGTCGAAGCAGCGCTGGTAGAATTCCGCGACGGTCTGGCGCTCGAGTTCGTCGCACTTGTTGAGGAAAGTCAGGCGGAACGCATAGCCGACACTGCGGAAAATCTCGGCGTTGAGCGCCCAGTTGATCACGGTTCGCGGGCTCATGACTGTCGACAGGTCGCCGTTCATGAAGGCCGTCCTCGTCAGGTCGGCGACCGTAACCATCTGGGCAATGGTCTTGCGGCCCTTCGCGTTGTTGTAATGCGGAGCCTTCGACAGCACGATCGCGGTTTCGGCGTCATGGCTCAGGTAGTTCAGCGTCACGACCAGTGACCATCGGTCCATCTGGGCCTGGTTGATCTGCTGGACGCCGTGGTAGAGCCCGGTCGTGTCGCCAAGCCCCACCGTGTTCGCGGTCGCGAACAGCCGGAAGGAAGGATGCGGCATGATGACTTCGTTCTGGTCGAGAAGCGTGAGCTTCCCGTCTGATTCCAGGACCCGCTGGATCACGAACATGACATCCGCACGGCCGGCGTCGTATTCGTCGAAGACGATGGCGGTCGGGCTGCGCAGCGCCCAGGGCAGGATTCCTTCCTGAAACTGGGTGACCTGCACGCCGTTCCTGATCTTGATCGCGTCCTTTCCGATGAGGTCAATCCGGCTGATATGGCTGTCGAGATTGACGCGGACGCAGGACCAGTTGAGCCTGGTTGCCACCTGCTCGATATGTGTGGACTTTCCGGTGCCGTGGTAGCCTTGAATGATGACGCGCCGATTGTACTGGAAGCCGGCCAGAATCGCGAGCGTCGTGTCAGGGTCGAACTTGTAGGTCGGATCAAGAACGGGAACGCGGTCGCTTGGCTCGACAAACCCCCGTACCTTCATGTCCGAGTCGATGCCAAAGACTTCGCGAACGTCGATTTCCTCGGTCGGCTTGGCATCCGCGTCCAACAGACGATGGTCCATGACACTTCTCTTTCGCTTGCGGGGTGAGACTTTTCCGACACCTGACGTGCCTCATTCCGGTTGCGGGCGCAAGGGAAACCCTGAAGTCGCGCAACGCGTTACGGACGTGATGTGACGGCAGGCTGTTTCCCGGATCGCGCTCGAACGTCCCGGCTCCTGGCCGGGCGCCTCGGGGTCGTCTACTTCCCTTGGAAGTTCCTGCTGTCCTTGATCTGGTCCCAGGCCCAGACAACTTCCGAGAGCTGCTCTTCATGGCCCCGGTCGCCGCCGTTCATGTCCGGATGAAGAATCTTTATCAAAGCCTTGTAGGACTTGCGAATTTCGGCCTTGGTCCAATGATCCTTCGCTTCGAGGATGTCCAGTGCTCGCCGTTCGGTCGGAAGAAGTCTTCGTGATCCCGTGATCGACTTCCCGGGGTTCTGCGTGGCGTTTTCGCCCAGGATCTGATGCGGGTCGTCAACTCCGAGCCGTGACCAGGCGCGGGCCTCCTCTCCGTCCTTGCCGAACGGCTTGGTTTCGCGCTCCCATACCCGGTCCCTGTCAATCTGCTTGGCCATCTCTTCCTCGGTGTGTCCGTGAAAGAAATTCCACTTCAGGTTGTACTCCCGCACATGCTCCTTGCAGAACCAGTAGAACTCATCGAGATCATCCGGGGACTTCGGCGCCCGGTACTGCCCGGTGTTGCTGCATCCCGTGTGCTGGCATTGCCGGGTCGACGTCTCGAACGCGCCGGACATGCCGCGCCGCGTCCGCGACCGCTTTTTCTTGTCCGTAGACACGCTGAGATCAAAACCAAACGGATCCTTGGTCATGCGCCGTCTGCCTTTCCGACTCGGATCGAAGAGTCTAACTTCTTGATCGGCAGTTTGAAGAGGCAAATGTCAAAAATGCGCGTTAAGGACGAAATTCACCGCAAGCTTGCAGCTGCCTTCGCGCCGCGCAAGCTTGAGATCATGGACGAAAGCGAAAGCCATCGCGGCCATGCCGGCTACCGGGAAGGCGGGCAGAGCCATTTCAGGGTTCGGATCGCGTCAGAAGCGTTCAAGGGGCAGAGCCGGATTGCGCGGCACCGCGCCGTTCACGAGGCCTTGGG
>VXPN01000035.1 GCA_009839535.1 Boseongicola sp. SB0662_bin_57
AACGGCGGGCTTCTGGCATTCGACAGCAATTACCGCCCGCATCTCTGGAACGACCTCGAACTTGCGCGTGCCGAAACGGAGAGGTTTTGGCGGTGCACCGACGTTGCTCTTCCTTCCGTCGATGACGAGATGGCACTCTTCGGCGATGCGGACGGCATGGCAGTCATTGCCCGGCTCCGATCGTGGGGCGTGTCGCGCGGGGCACTTAAGCGTGGGGATGCAGGACCAATGGATCTTGGACCGGAAGGGCATGCCTTGAGCGTGCGGGTTGCCGAGAATGTCGTGGACACGACGGCAGCGGGAGACAGCTTCAATGCGGGTTACCTCGCGGCGACGGCCACTGGCCGATCGTCAATCAAGGCGATGGAAGCCGGGCATGCCCTCGCCCTCGAGGTCATTGGCAAGCGGGGCGCAATCGTGGACGTCGGCTATGTCTGATGCCGCCGAAACACGAGGACGCCACCGAGCCGCGTGGTCCTCGCAGCGGCCCGCCGGCTCCCCGACGGGAACCGCCAGGTCGGGAGGCCTGCATCTTGAAGGCGAGCGTGCCGTTGATCGTCATGACGGCTCCGTCGGCAACGCCTGTGGAGATCAAGCTGCAGAACTCCGGGAGCGCTGCGCTGACCGCAACCGCTCCCGGGCTCAGCCCCAGGCATGTCCGGCCCAAGCGATTGACTTTCCGGCCAGCCAGTCGGCCCCGGTGGCATAAAGCGCTTCAACCTCGGATCCCTTGAGGCCTGGCATGTCTTTCTTGACTGGATAGCCGACCTGCGATTGAAGGTATGCAAGATGCTGATATCCCACGGGAAACGCGTCCAGAATCTCTTGATCGAGTTCAAGCGTCGCGCTTGGCGCGATCGGGTCCATCCGGTCCTTCTCATAAATCGGCTGACGCAGGCACATTCCCCACTTGCCTTCGCGCTTCTCCAGAAAGTCGAAAAAGCGACCCGTGCAGACGACATCCACCAGAACGCCGTGAACCTGACCGCGCTGCGAGATCGTCATCTTGGTTTGCGTGACGGCCCGGTCGCCTGCGATCTCGCAATTGAAACCGCCCAGAAAATGCAGGATCGACACGCCGCGCGCCCAGCCCTGCCTGTTCATTTCAATGAACTCGTCAGCCGTGCCTTGGGTCCAGGTGGCCATCATGCGGCCGTCGTCGTGCCAGACCGTACGGAACTTGTCCCAGCAGCCGGCATCCCGCCATACAGCCCAGTTTTCGATCAGTTCGCGCAGCAGGAGCTTGTCTTGCCAATCGTCCATTGAGACCTCCTGCATCAAGGGCTCCGGCCGCCGCGTTCCACGGTCAGCCATCGGGTTGCAGCAATGGTCTCGACCGAACGGCGACCGCCGTGCCGCTGCGGCCACGCCCATCGCTGTCCTTGCGTCTTCACGGGCACCGTCCGGGACCTTGGACCTCATTCGGCCGTCTGCTCGACTGAGGACATTGAAAGCACTACCTGGCGCGGAGCACCAGACCCCGCCGGTCGCCATGCCCTCCGACTGACAGAACTTGGCGAAGCCGTCATTGAAAGGCAGCGATGGTCCGGTCATGTTTCATCCTGTTCGCGATTTCAGACCGCTTGCAGCAGTGTCGGGACATGGTCTGCCTCACGCCGGCCAAAGAACAGGCGCGCATATTCAAAGGTGGCGTTGGAGTGTTCGCGTATGACGGTCTCGGCTCTGCCGGCATCGCCGTCTTCAATCGCTTTGGCGACAATCACGTGTTGCGCATGGCCGACTGACATCCGCAGAAGTTCCTTGTCCAGAAGATCGGGGTTTGGCGCATATGTGCCCGGAGCTGCCATCGGCAGATGACGGATTGGTCATATGACAACGCGATGCATTCGTTGCCGCAGTCGCGCATGATGGTTTCGTGGAAAAGCGCGTTGGCATCCTTAAAGGCCGCCACGTCATCCATGCTGATCCGGCGTCTGAGCATGATGCGTAGCGTCATTTCGATGCTGCATGCAAGATCCTTGCGCGTGGTTTCCTGCACGCCGTTCGAGGCCAGTGCCGCCGCCGCCGCGCCCTCCAGGATTCCGCGGAGCTTGATGACCATTTCCAGGTCGCCAAGGCTCACCTTGCACACTTCATGTCCCCGGCCCGGAAGTTTCTTGATCAACCCGGCCATTTCCAGGCGGGTCAAGACAAGTTTTGCAGGGTCCGGGATACGCCCGACATTCCTGCCATCACGACCTCGGACAGCCGCTCACCGCCTGGAAGCTCTCCATCCAGAATCGTCGGGCGAAGTCTCGCGAACGTCTGCTGTTCAGCCTGCTTTTGCCAATGCTCCCGAAACGAATTCATTTTGCCCGAATCACTCCAACTTTCTCAAAATTCCCGTCAACTTGCACTCATTTGGTCGATTTCCGATCCACGTGAACCCAAGCCGCCGACGCGGCCGCCACGACCGACGTGGTGAAATTCGCGTTCGATCCGGATGCCGGCGACACGATCCATTCCGGACACTCCAGTGACATGCCGGAGCCGGATCCTGCCGAACGGTCCCGGCTTCTTGATGCCGTCACGAGGGACGCGGATTCGAAAGTCCGCTCGACCCTTCCGCGGTGGCGGCGCCGCAAGGCTCCGTGCCTGCGCTATTCGGGACCAATCTCGGCAAGCGCCCTTTGGATCGCTACCAGCATTGCATCGCGCCGTCGCGACAGCTCAGCCACGGTACGTCCTTCATTGGCTTCCGCCAGTCCCTCTTCGAGCAGCTTTGCGTTCGCGTCGTTCAGTTGCGGCGATCCAAGATCAGCCCACCACCCGTTGAAGGTGTCTGCGAAGTGATCGCAAAAGGCGGACAGCCCGCCGTCACCGGCGCCAAGGCCAAACAGGGTCGTCGGCCCCATGGCTGCCCATCTGAGACCCGGGCCGGACGCGATCGCCTTGTCCACGTCGCCCACGCTTGCGACACCGCTCTCGACCAGATGAATTGCCTCGCGCCAGATGGCGGCCTGCAGCCGATTGGCGACATGGCCTGGAACCTCCTTCTTGATGCGAATCGTGGTCTTGCCGATGTCCGCGTAGAACGCCTCGGCCGATTCAAGCACGCCAGGCTGCGTTTCGTCGTTCGCCATCAACTCGACAAGCGGAATCAGGTGAGGCGGGTTGAAGGGATGGCCCAAAATGAACCGACCAGGCGAGCGCCAACCCTTCTGCATTTGGCCAAGGGTCAGCCCCGACGCCGAACTCGCGATGATCGCCTGGGGCGAAAGATGTGGTTCGATCCGTGCAAAAGTGTCGTGCTTGACTGCGATCCGTTCGGGAACGCTCTCCTGAATGAAGTCAGCTCCTTCGACCGCTGCTTCGGGCGATGCGTGAAACGTGATCCGATCTGGGTCGCCCCGTTTCGTCAACCCCATCTCGGTCATCGCAGGCCAAGCCTTCCGTACGTGATCCCGAACCGTCGCTTCGGCTCCCGCAGCCGGATCGAAGACGGCCACGGACCGGCCGGAAGCAAGAAAGAGGGCCGCCCAGCTCGCGCCGATGAGGCCCGCACCAATGACGCTTGTTCGCGCAATTTCCGACATCAGAAAATTCCCGGGTTTATCGGCGAAGCGGCGGTCATGCCGCCATCAACCGTGAAGAGCTGGCCGGTCGCGAAGCCCGCCTCGTCCGACGCAAGCCAGACGGCGATTGCCGCGACGTCTTCGGGACGCCCGAAGCGCCGCGTCGCGTGGCGCAGAAGCGCGTCCTGCCTGGCAGCCTCGGGGACCGATGCAAGTTCAAATCCGGCATCGAGCATTCCGGTTTCGATCCATCCGGGGCAAATGGCGTTGCAGCGCACCTTGGGCCCGTGATCCACGGCAATCGAACGGGTGAGGCCATGCACGAATGCCTTGGACGCGTTGTAGAGCGCCATGCCCGGGTCGGCAGTCCGACCCGAGACCGAGCCGATGTTGATGATCGACCCGCCTGACCGCATTCCGGGAAGAACCGCACGGCAGGCGTTGAACACGCCTCTGCAGTTGACGCCGATGACCAGGTCCCAATCCGCATCCGTGCTGTCCAGGACGGTTCGCTCGACCTGAACGCCAGCGTTGTTGACGAGGATGTCCACGACCCCGGCCTTCGCGGCCAAGCGATCCATGTCCTCGGCGTTGGCAACGTCTGCCGTCATCCATGCGCAATTCAAGGGCAGGTCGGCGGGCGCGGAGCTTCGCCCGCAAGTCAGCACGCTTGCCCCTTCCTTCAGGAATGCCTCGACGATCCCGCGTCCGATGCCCCGGCCACCTCCCGTCACGATGGCCCTTTTGTCCTTCAGTCGCATCAACACCCCCGCAGCATGCTTCTGGCCTGTGTGTCGGCACAACCGTGGACTCCCTGTACGAACTGAATGAAAATGGGAGACCTTGTCCTGCACCAGTCCACGAAATGCCCGAACTTGAAGAAGCGACCAGGAAGGTCGCGCTCAAGCCCGAAATGCATTCCGTCTGGGTGGCCCGGTTGCCTCTTGGCACATTCAGTCGTCGCGAAAGTGGCGGGAAGCATGAAGTCCCTGACCTTCGCGAGAAACCCGGAACTCCAGCCGGACTTCCATTCGCTGACCCTCTCGAGGGGCGGAACGATCCCCAATTTCATCGACCCCGTGCCGAGGCTTGCCGCCTCGGCGCTGTCAGGCATCGTCGCGCCGAGCCATTCGCTTGTCGCAATTCGCGGTCTGCGACCTGTCGGGGCCTTGATGACACGCGGGAATCGCCGAGATGTGTCAGACCGGGGATCCAGAGTGCCGGCCTCGGCGACGTCATAGCTGGCATTTTCGACCTCGACCGGGATGACTGGCAAGTGGCCGGACGTGACGGATGCGCAAATGCCGCCGTTCGTTGCAGTCGCTCTCATGACTGACATTGGCATAAGTCCCGTCGTTTCCCTTCCGAGGTCATCAAGGACTCATCTGCTGGACCTGAGCACTCAGTCCGCCGTCGAGAATCCACAGCTGCCCGCTCGCATAGCGGGCTTCGTCGGACGCCAGCCAATTGACGAGATTCGCGATGTCCTCCGGCGTGCCATAGGTCCGCATGGGATGCACGTCGCATACCGCCTTCTGCAGCTGCCTGACAGTCCTTCCGCCGCCGCCTGACCCTTCGCCTTCGAAAAAGCTCTGCAGCATGGGGGTGTCAACGTAGCCAGGGCAAACCGCATTGACCCGGATGCCTTCCGGGCCATGGTCGCAGGCCATGGCCCGGGTCAGCGCATGAACCGCGCCCTTGGTGGCACAATAGGCCGCCAGGCCCGGATCGGCGATGAACCCGTCGTACGAGCCGAAATTGACGATGCTGGCACTGGCGCCCTGCTCCGCCGCCGAGCGAAGCAACGGCAAGGCGTGTTTCGAGGTCAGGAACGTGCCGGTGACATTGACGGCGAAGGAACGGTTCCATTCCTCAAGCGTGGTCTCCTCGATGGTCTTCTCGATCTCGATTCCGGCGGCGTTGACGAGAATGTCGAGCCGACCAGCCTCGTTTCGAACGCGGTTCATCGCCGCGACGCATTCGTCCTCAGCCGTGACGTCGAGGCGAATGAAACGGCTTCCGTCATCATCGTTTCGGTCGAGCGAACCGCCCGCGCTCATGTCAGCCGAGTAGACGGTTGCGCCTTCGTCCAGGAAACGCGCAACGATTGCGCGTCCAATGCCTCCCCGGCCGCCCGTGACGAACGCGAACTTTCCTTCAAGCTTCATGTTCGCCTTCCTCCGGTTGTGGCCTTCCGGGCTGCGTTGCGGTCCCGGCCTGCCACGCTCCGTCCCTCCTCCCCTTCCAGGCCGAGATGGCGAACGAGACGATGCCGGACCGCGTCACGGGGCCGCCCGTGCATAGGCGTCCAGGACAAGCCCGTGAAAGTGGTGCACGGCGTGCTCGGACTTTCCGGAGCCCGCCGGATTGCTCACGATCCGTCCTTGCGCGAACGCAGGCGTTGCCATGCCCTTCTGCACGCTTTCGACGATGTCGATGTCCTCGCGCTGCAGCACTTCGTCGAGGTAGCGGATGGCATCCTTCTCCATTTCATCCGGTTCGGGCGTCTCGAGGAAGAAGTCGTAGGTTTCCAGGGTTCGGTCTGCACCGGCGGGGATTATGTTCAGCACGATCATCGACGACCGGCCCGGATAGCGCATGAGGCAGGTCGTGGGCCATAGCCACCAGACCGCATGGGTTCGTACCGTCGCATTCGAGACGTCGTACGCGGTGTTGGCGCCTTTCCCGGCCTCGGCCATATGGCTTGAATGGATGCCGTGGGTCGTCACCTCGTAGGTGTCCATGTCCACCAGGTTGCAGAAGTCCTTGTGGGCGACCGGGCAGTGATAGCACTCCAGGAAATTGTCGACGACGTTCTTCCAGTTCGACCTGATGTCATAGGACAGGCGGTGCCCGAACGTGAGCCTCTCGATGTCCGGCGCCCAGTGGCGGATCTCGGTCTCGAGACTTTCCGACGCCTTGGACAGAGGCACGGCCTCCGGGTCGAGGTTCACGAAGACGAATCCCGCGAATTCGGTCACCTGCACCTCGTCCAGACAGATCGAATTCACGTCGAAGCCGGACAGGTTCTCGGTTTCCGGCGCACGGACAAGCTGACCGTCCAGCCGGTAGACCCAGGCATGGTAGGGACACATGATCCGCGACACCGACCCTTCTCCGCTGAGAAGATGGTGCGCACGGTGCTTGCAGACATTGTAGAAGGCGCGAAGAACGCCCTCGCGATCACGAATGATGGCGATCGGCCGTCCGGCGACTTCGGTGGCAAGGTAGGAACAGGGCTCGCGAAGCCTTTCGACATGGCACACCCATTGCCAGCTGCGCGCGACTATCTCGGACCGGTCCACCTCGTACCAGGCCGGATCCGTGTAGGCGTCCGCCTTCAGCGACAAAGAGCGGCTCACGTCGGATGAATACCCCGCGCCAATCGTCGCGAATTGCTCTCCGCTTGGCAGATCGGTCATCAAGCGTTCCCTCGCATCGAGCTGGCCTGATGCGATCTTGCAGACGAATCGTCGCCTGAGAATGCACCATGTCGGCCATCAATTTAACCTGACTGGCCATGCGGCGTCCGGTGCATTGGCCACGACCGAAATTCAAACGGAACCCGGCCTTCCACGCGGTCTGTCCGGGGAGACATGCCGAAGCGCGTCTTGTAGGCCCTGCTGAAGTGAACCTGGCTCGAAAAGCCCGCTGCGAGCGCGACCTGCGACAGGGGCATTTCCGTCTGGGTCACGAGGCCACGTGCGCGATCCAGTCGAATGTCCCGGTAATAGGCCGAGGGAGGCGTCTTCACGTACCGCCGGAACAACCGGTCAAGCTGTCGGTGAGAGACCTTCGCCCGGCGGCAGACCTCGGAGATCCTGAGCGGCTCTTCGAGGTTCTTCTCCATCAGGTCAATGGCGCGGAACAGCTTCTCGGGTATGCGACGGCCAAACGGTTCGGAGGATTCGGCAACCTGCCGTGTCCCCGCTGGCCGCACGCCTCGCACGAACAGGTACTTGGCAGCCGCGTTGGCAAGACCCTCGTCCCGCAATTCGCCCAGCAGGAGAAGCGCGCATTCGGTTGCCGCCGTGCCGCCGGAACAAGTGATCCTGCCCCGGTCGAAGACAAAGAGGTCATCGCAGGCCTCGACGTCAGGGAACATCTCGCGGAAGGCGCCGAGATGTTCGTAATGCACGGTCGCCCGGCGCCCGTCGAGCAGGCCGGCTTCGGCCAGGATGAAGGCACCGGTGTCCAGCGCGCCGACACTGCCGCCGGAGCGCGCAAAGCGCCACAGTCTCGCATGCAGGGCGGCACTTGAAAATGACTCGGGCGTCCAGCTGGTGGAAAGCATCACCAGATCAGGGACCTTGCCACGAATCTCGGAAAGCGCGCCTGTCTTGATCGCCGCTCCATTGCTCGCCAGGCAGGTTCCACCCCTTTCCGAAACGATTGACCAGCGGAAAAAGGACTTGCCTTCGATATAGTTTGCTGCGCGAAATGGATCCAGAAACGACATCGTGGCTGCAATGTTGAAATGCGGCGTGACCACGATCAGAATGTGAAAGTCGTCGATTTTCTCGAGGGGCATCTGACCAGTCATGTGAAATTCGCGGCCAATCCGGTTAAACCACGAATCCCGTGACCAGGACAATCGCCACATTGACGAGAGCGAAGTGCATTGAAGCTAGGGAGATGCAAAATGATCAAGACAGCCACAACTGTTGCAGCCGTGCTTGCTGCCACGGGCGTTCAGGCGGCCGAACTGGGCGCGGTGGACGAGCCGATCAGGCTTGCCATCAACGAATGGACGGGACAGCACATCTCGACCCACGTGGCAGGCGAGATGCTCAAGGCAGCCGGATACCGGGTCGAATATGTCACTGCGGGATACATGAACATGTACCAGGCGATGTCGGACGGAGAGCTGCACGCGGCCGTGGAAATCTGGTCATCGAACGTCTCTGACGACTACGCCAAGAAGGTCGAGGGCGGAGGGGTCGTCGAACTTGGCGACCTGGGTCTCGATGCCAAGGAAGGGATTGCCTATCCGGCCCACGTGGCAGACCTGTGCCCGGGCCTGCCTGCGTGGGAGGCGCTGAAGGGTTGCGCCGGGACCTTCGCCACCGCCGAGACGCTGCCCGCCGGTCGCCTGGTGGACTATCCTGCCGACTGGGGCACGCCCGGGGCGGACCGCATGACCGGGCTTGACCTGCCCTTCAAGGCGGTGCCGGCTGGCTCCGAGGGCGCGCTCATCGCCGAACTTCGCGCTTCGACCGAGCGGGAATCGCCGCTGCTGATCACCTTCTGGCAGCCGCACTGGGCAATGTCCGCCTATGACGTGCAGTTCGTGGACCTCCCGGTCGGCAACGAGGCGTGCTTCAACGATCCGGCCTGGGGTCCGAACCCGAACGCCGTCAACGACTGCGATTTCGCGCCGAGCCGCATCTTCAAGGCAGGCTGGGTCGGCATCGAGGACAAGTGGCCGGCCGCATTCGAGATTCTCACGAGCTACACGCTGTCGGTCGAAGACCAGCAACCCATGATGGGAGCCGTCGACGTGGATGGCGGCACCGTCGAAGAGGTCGTTGCCGACTGGATGGCGGGCAACGAGGCCAAGTGGAGACCGGTCGTGGACGCGGCGACGCACTGAACTCAATGGCGGAACAGCCTGCCATTTCCGTTGCCGGACTCTGGCAGGTCTTCGGGTTCGATGCAGCGTCCGCCTTCCGGCGGGCGCAGGCCGAGGGCGGCAGCATCGCGGAAATCGCCGAACGGCTGAAGGAGCGCGGATGCATCCCGGCGGTCCGCGATGCCTGCTTCGACGTGGCCGAGGGCGAACTCTTCGTGATCATGGGGCTCTCGGGGTCGGGCAAGTCGACGCTGCTCCGGGGGATTTCGCGTCTTGTCGAACCGACGGCAGGCCACGTCTCGATCGAGGGCGAAGACATGCTCGCCGCCTCCAAGGCGCGAATGACCGAACTTCGACGGTCCCGAATCGGGATGGTGTTCCAGCACTTCGGCCTCTTCCCCCACATGACGGTGATCGACAATGTCGCCTTCCCGCTGAAGGTCGGCGGCATGGGCCGCAGCGAGCGACACGGCAAGGTGCGAGACATCATCGAGATGGTGGGCCTGGAAGGACGGGAAGGGGCGTATCCCCGTGAACTCTCGGGCGGGCAGCGTCAACGTGTCGGGATCGCGCGTTCGCTCGCCGGGGACTGCAGCGTCTGGTTCCTGGACGAGCCGTTTTCGGCACTCGACCCGCTGATCCGTCGCCAGTTGCAGGACGAGTTCCTGGACATTCGGGCGAGGCTGAACACCACGATCGTGTTCATTACACACGACATCGCCGAGGCATTGAAGCTCGCCGACCGGATTGCAATCATGCGCGATGGCGAGATCGTGCAGATCGGGACACCGGCCGACATCGTGCTGCATCCTGTCGACGACTACGTACGCGAATTTGCGCGCGACGTCGTGCGCGGCCGGCACGCCAAGGTCGGGTCAATCATGCGGGCGGATGACGGTCGCGCCGCGAACGGCGGGCCCGGCCTGCGTCCAGACATGACCCTTGAAGACGCGCTTGCGGCCTGCATGGCGCACCATGAGCCGGTTCCGGTCTACGACGACGGCGGCAACTTGCTCGGGACGGTCGATCCGCAAGAGCTTTCAAGCGCCCTGACGGTCGACCACGCATGAAGGCGTTCCGCGAACTGCCCTTCGCAAACCCGGCCGGACTGTCCAGGGGGCTGATCGCAGCGCTTCTCACCTTGTTCACGGGGGCAGCCTGCCTGTTGCTGCAAGACGCTGCGCCCTGGCTGGTGCGCTTTCCGGAGGCGTGGACGCTTCCGGCGACTGAACTGGTCGGAGCCGGGCTTGACTCTTTCCTGAGCGCGATCAAGCCGGTGATGCGGGCGTGGTCCTGGCTGCTTTCCTTTCCGATGAGCTGGGCCAACGCCGTGCTTGTCGGCTCTCCCTGGCCATTGATCATCGGCGCGTTCACCGCTTCGGGTTGGTACCTCGGCGGGTTTCGCATGGCGTCTCTCACCTTCCTGGGATTCGGCTTCGTTCTGCTTTCGGGCTACTGGAACGAGAGCATGAACACGCTGAGCCTCGTCTCGGTCTCGGTTCCCCTGGCGATCCTCGCCGGCGGCAGCCTGGGCATACTGGCGAACGAAGTTCCGCGCATTCGGGCCGCCCTGCTGGCGGCGCTCGACGCGATGCAGACCATCCCGACTTTCGCCTACCTGACGCCGCTCCTGCTGCTGTTCGGGTTCGGCCCGGTGGTCGGACTCGTCGCCTCCGCAATCTATGCCGCGCCTCCCATGGCACGAAACGTCATCCTGGGACTCGAAAGGGTGGATCCCGAGGTCAAGGAGGCATCGATCATGTCCGGCGCGACCCGGTGGCAGCAGTTGTTCCTGGTCGAGATTCCGGCGGCCAGCCAGCAGATCATGGTGGGCGTGAACCAGTGCCTGATGGCATCCCTGTCGATGGTGATCATCGCCGCCGTCATCGGCGGCTTCAACGACATAGGCTGGGAAGTGCTTCTGACCATGCGCAAGGCACAGTTCGGCCAGGCATTTCTGGCCGGTCTGGTGATCGTGACATTCGCGATCGTGATAGACCGCCTGTCCGGGTCGCTTGCCCTTGAACGAAGGCGCCACAGCAGGCGTGTCACATGGGGACTGTTCCTTGCGGGTGCCGTCGCGGCTGCGCTGCTGGCTCTCACCGGGACCAACGCGGCCCCAGAGGGCGTGTTCTCGGCCGCCGCGGTCGCAGTGGACGACAGCCTGGGCGCATTCACTGCCGCACATGGCGCAACGCTCGACGGAATCAAGAATTCGGCAATGTTCTACGGGCTGCTTCCGTTGCGCATCGGCCTTGATCAGGCCGTGCTTCCATTCACATGGGGGTTCCAGTGGACTCCTGCGACGAGCCTCTGGCTGTTCGCGATCACGGTTCTCGCCGCGATCGCCCTTGCCGTGACAGGACGTCAAGTGGCCGGCGCGGGCCTTGTCATCGCCGTCGGCGTTCTTGAAACCGGAATTGCAGAGCTCCCCTGGCCGTTCGTGATCGTCGGGACCATGGCGCTTGCATGGCTCGCCCAGGGGCTGCGGCTTGCCATCCTCTCGGCCGCCCTTCTCGGGATCGTGCTGATCTCGGGACTCTGGGATCGTGCGCTGCTGTCGCTCTACCTTTCGGGGGCCGCCGTAGTCGCCTGCGTCATCGCCGGAGGCGCACTTGGTCTCCTGTCGGCCGTTTCCGAAATCGCCTGGACAATCATTCGCCCGGTCTGCGACATGCTTCAGACGATTCCCCTGTTCGTGTTCCTGATCCCGACGCTCATGTTCTTCCAGATCGGCGAGTTCAGCGCATTTCTGGCAATCTGCGCCTACGCCGTGGTGCCGATGATCCGCTACACGCGGCACGGACTGGTCTCGACGCCACCCGAGATGCTGGAGGCCGCAACATCGAGCGGGGCGACGGCATGGCAGACGATGATCGATGTCCGCATGCCCTATGCCGCGCCGGCGATCCTCCTGGGACTCAATCAGACGATCCTCTATGCCTTCGCAATGCTGGTGATCGCCGCCTTGATCGGAACAACAGGACTCGGCCAGCTGATCTACCTGGCACTGGGGCAGGCCGACGTCGGGCTGGGGGTCAGCGCAGGCGCGGCGATGGCGATCCTGGCCTTCATCGCCGACCGGCTTGCCCAAGGCTTTGCCGAGGAGCGACGGAAAGCTCTGGGTCTCTAGGCGCACCTGCCGACTGACGCGAATAGCGGCATCGGCACTGTCGCCGCGCACAGCGAGCCGCTCCGCTCCGTTTCGCAGCGGAATCCGCGAAACCCGATCCGCGAATGGCGCGTAACGCCACCCGGCGCCCTCATTGTTCAGAGCAGCACGGCCTGCAACTCAGGCAAGTCGCTCACGGAACCTCTCATACTCGACATCGTCGATGTCCGCGGTCTCGTCGACGCCGGGAAAGGTGCCGCCGCGCGCCTCCTTGGCGAAAGCTTCCAGCGCAGCGCGGCGCTCGGCCTTCATCCGTTCCTGGAGCGCATGAAGGTTGCCGAAGGCCCGCGCGTGCCGGGGGCTCTCGGGTTGCTCACCGCATATGTCGTTCTGAAAGAGATAGATGATGTCGCTGCCTGATCCGGAACCGAGCGAGGACGTGACAAGCGTGGTGCGACGGCTGATTTCCGTCATCACCCTCGCGCAGATGACCTCGGCCTCGACCGAGAAGGCACCGGCATCCTCCATGCGCCGGAATGCCTGCCAGAGTTCGAAGGCTTCCCCGGCCGTCTTGCCGATGGCGCGCAGGCCACCGTTCCAGGTGGACTTCCGGGGCACGAGGCCCAGGTGGCACATGACGGGAATGTCCTCGCGGGCAAGCACCTCCACCACATGCGGCCCTCGTGCCGTGTAGACCGAATCCGCTCCATCCTTCATCGCGCGAAACGCGGCCCTGAGAACGTCCCCTTCGGTCGGAAAGTCCGGCAAGGCTACGGCGGCAGTGAAGAACATGTCCGGTGCTCCGGCCCGCACCGCCGCCGTGTTGTGTGCATTGCCCATGACGAGATCCAGGCCGGCGTCCCTGGCCGCAGCCGCCTCTTCCGTGGAATTTGCCGTGGTCTGAACAAGCTTGCGCACGCCCTTCAGGGCACGAAGGTCGGCAGCGGTGTAGTTTCGCCCCTGCTGCCTCGCATCCCAGTCATAGATTCGCTTCACCGAATTCCTCCCCGCTTTCCCGGGGATTGAACCGTTTCCGATAGTGGCTTGCAAGTGCCGCGGCAGATGGCTTTCAATTGTCCGGCAAGGATCGGACAGAGGGTGTCGGAGGCGGGCCTTCGCCATCGAGACCGGCCAGATCGAGGGACTGTACCTGCTGCGCCACGGCGTCGCGAAAACCCTGATCACCGAGGGATTCGAGAACGTGCGCGGCGTGGATTCCGTCGGCAGCATCGGTGACGACACCCTCAAGGGCCTCCTACAGGATTAGGAGGCGGCTCTCGACATGGTGCTTGCCCATGCCAGGGACGACCGGCCGCTGACGACATCTGCGATCAAGAAGTGGCCCGCGTTGCTTGCGAGGCACCAGTACACTGCGACTTGCATCGACTCGTTCGGCAACAGGATCGAGGTGCCGCTGCTCCAGGGCCAGTAGAAAGTCCGACCGAACAATTCCCGCCAGAATGACGGACATGTCCACGAGCATTGTCCGCCCGAGCAGGTCGGGAACGAGATGGAGCGCTTCCTGATGTTCCATGAGGGTTATGCCGGACTGGATCTCGCGCCGGAGACGGAAGCGGCCTGGCTGCACCACGAGTTCGCGCACATTCATCCTTTCCAGGATGGCAACGGCCGCGTGTCCCGGCTGCTGATGGCCTACGCCTATGCCAAGGCGGGCGAGTTCGTCCCGGTTATGTCGGCGGCAAGGAAGGACGGCTACATTGTCGCGCTGGAACTGGCAGACCGCTGCGACTTCCCTGCATTTGTCCGCTATCTCTGAGGGATGGCGGCACTGGGTTCGGAGGCGGAGACCCTCCGCGCCGAAGGCATCCTGCTTGGCCGCACCGTATACCGCCACGGCAGCGGCGACATCACGTCGAACGGGGTCTACCATCCGCCATAGAAGCTGACCCCAGGTCCAGATCCGCCCTTCGCCGACGACGTGGTCGTCCTCTCCTGCGCGGTCTCCCAGCGGATTGACACCGCGGCCCCCGTGCATGGCGTCACGCAGTCGATGGACATCGAGCAGGTCCTGCAGCCGTCGGCACGGGCATGCGATGTGCCGGAGGCCGAAGTCGACAGGCTTGCCCGCAAGATCGCGCGGAAGCGGACCGAGACCGACTTGCGGATCGCCGCGACCCGCGGCACGGACTGGCAGGAGTTTGGAATGGTCATGGCGGCCCCGCCGGAGCGCGGGACCATGCCCGCCGCCGACGCCGTCCGAAATAAGCAGGAAGCCGTGCTTGGGCAACTGCAGGACGGACGAAGGCGATGGATTCCTGCGAGCTGCGGACGTTGCTGCGCCGGATCTACCGCAGCTTCGCCGGCGCGGAGATTTGCGATCTCTCGGAAGGGAAGGGAGCGTCCCTTGAACGACTGCCCGACGATGCGGCTCGGACACGGCCGAGAGCAGGTTGCGCTCAATCACGGCGGCCATGGAGAATGCCATGGCGATTTTCGTATGTCTGAGACTATGCAGATTGCGCCGAGCAATCGATGCACTGACCGGCTTGCAGTGGCAGAAACTTGACAGATTGGCACAAGCAATGCAGGAAGTTTCTGGCCGTCCATCATTTTGGGCTCGAGGAACTTAGAAAATGTGGAATTTCAAGATTGATGTTGATGTAGACGGAGAAACTTGGCCGACTCATTCTAGTGGAATGCCTAAGCAGTTCCAAAAGGCCAGTCTTGGAACGGTCCAAGACAACATAAATTTGCTTGAAATGTTATTGCTGCTGGGTCAATTGACTACGCCCATTCATGCATCCGGCGTATCATTGTCCGAACACTGGGCTTGGATCAGATACTTGAAAGCCGTCAATGGTGATGAATCACATCTTTCCATCACCAGGGCATTTTCCGGACTGGACCCACACCAGAAGACCATTCTCAGTGACGACTTTGGTGTTGGGATTTCAGTGTATTGGCTCAACCAAAAGTTGGGGTTGCGGTACTTTTGCGACGGGTACTATTTCGCCGAAAGCTTGGCCCGCCGCTTTCGGGCGACGGTGGCAGAGAAGACAAACAAGCGGGGACCGAGGAAGGCTCCGGACTACATTTTGACGGATGGAAATGGCCGGTATCACGTCGTTGAGTGCAAGGGAACACAGTCCTCGACGACATACAGGGATCGACAATTGTCGTCGCTGGACCGAAACGGCAATGAGACTGGGGGCGTGGCACAAAAGAAGACCATATTGTTTCCTGCCTCCTCGGCCGGCGAGAGGCTAGCATGTGGAGTTTTCTTGGGTACCGATGGCGGCACTGAGAAATCTCACCTGAAAGTCGTAGATCCAGTGGGAGAACCGATCCTCAGTTTGGATGAGCAGAGCATGGAATTTGCCTTTGATCCCTTTGTTCGTTCTCTTGCGGCTCGTTCATTCGTTCTGTTAGGATTGCCGGCGAGCGCCGGGAACTTTGTCTCTCCAGATGGATTCGTTGAATTCCCTTACCAAGAGCATGTCTCAAAGAGCTTCAATGAGAGCAGGAGTTCTTTTCTCGTGGAAAGGCGTGAAGCCGCACGGCGCGAACTGGAGACCCTTTCTGACGGTGGTGCCGCCCCGGCAATACGCGAGCACGCAATTGATTTTCCGTATCCAATTAGGTTACGCGGACGTAGCTTCACGAAAGTGCTTGTTAAGCACTTGGTTGATAGGGAGTGCGTCTTTCAGGCAATTGAAAGTCCGATGGCGGATGATCCTATTCGATCTGATGATGTATTTTGGGGCAAGAAAATTGGCCCAGTCACGTTCACGTCGAGTTTCGAAGACAATGAAGAGGAACTTGACGATGAAATTCGGTCGACGATGAAAATTGGGGACATTTCGAGTACTGAGGTCGTTATTTCCTAGCAAGATCTCATTGACGTACGAAGAGTTCGTGCGAACCGGGTGCGGGCGATCCTGTCGCGGACATGCGGCGGGGGACACGTTGCTGGAAGGGTCTGGAGCGTCTACCGGATTGACTGGTAGCACCGGCGTCCAGCGTTGAAACGTCCTGATGCCCCGCGTGTTTGGCGACGCGCGGGATGCGACAATTCGAATGAAAGACCCTTGTCCGGACGGAACATGACCGGAGTTTTCCATCATCAGTCGCGCGCGTGTCGAAAAGCTCCGTGAGAAACAGCTCGTACTCGTAGCCCCTCCGTTGCCGTGGATGGTCAAGTAGACCATTGAGTCTCTGCAAAAGTTACTTTGCAACCTCGTCGGATGGCAGGAAGTCGCCCGGCGACGCGAGATCGTCCCGCCTCGTGTCCGGACGGTGTAGAGTGCCCAAGAAGTCTTGCTCATTCAATTCCGGTACTTTGATGGACAGACGGAGCAGGATCTCGTTCAGGCGTACGATCTCGTCCGGCATCAGCGGCTCGCCCCTCCCTCGCCGCCAGGTCATGGATTGCCTGACGATCGCCAGCGAGAGCGCGTAGAACCTGTGACGTTGCCGGGCGGGCATTGTCGAAAGGAGGTGGATAATCGCAGGGTGTTTGCTCCCGCCGACCCAGAAGTCTTGCGACTGCACCGTCGCGGCGGCGAACGGGAATGCGGTCCGAGAGTTGCCGCTCCCGTGCAGGAAGTCGTAGAGAACATCGACGAGATCCTCCACGTATTGTTCTCCTCCATCAGGTACATGTCGACCGCCACGATCTGGCGAATGGCGCGGCGAACGGACCTTTGACAGCATGGGCGGAGGTGTCATCGCTCACCACTCAATCCCCAATCTCGCTTTCGCGTCGGGCGTCTTCGCCCAAGGCTCCCCCGGCATCTTCCCGATGAGACTCTCGAATATTGCCCTGACGGCGTGACCGGTCGCGTCGTCGGTCATGCGTTCGGCCGAGTCGGCTGACAGCAACGGGCGCAGATCCATCAACAGGTTGCCCCTCGCGAACTTCGCGAGCATCCGCTCTTCGGCCTGCGCGCGTGAGATCTGCACGCCCCCATCGGCGAGATATCGCGCGAACAGGTTCACGACGCGATCACAGTCGAGACCATCGAAGACCACGAGCCCATGGGCCAGATCGTACAGGTCCCTGCCCTTGTCCCTTTGAAGGAGCGCGCGAAACTTGGTCGCCAGCATCTCCTCGTTGGAGAATGTCGGTATCGTCGACGCGCCCGAGAACCAGGGATTCTCTACGGCAAACGGCGCCATCATGACCGGGTCGTAGGCGGTGCGTTCACGCGTGTTGATTTCGAGCTTGAGGCGGATGGGGTGTTCGCCGCCATCTTCCGCCGGCACCAGAAAGCGGATCTTCGGTGCGACCTTGCTCTGCTCGAAGCGTGCGGGACCGAGAATCGGCTCCAGGAGCTTTCGCAACCGATCCAGTATCGGACCGATCGCTCCTGCCGACGTCCGCACGAGGTCGATATCCTCAGAATGGCGGAGCGGCTCCGGGAAGTGCAGTTTGTTGAGTGCGGTTCCGCCCCGGAACCGGAGCTCCGATGCAAGGAACGGGTCGCCGAATGTCTCCACGAGGGCGCGCGAGATGATCAGGTCCTGCTCAACCTGCCTCTGCTCGGCCCAAGGCGCCGTCTGGCTCCATTCAACGATGTTCTGGCTCGGGATCATTCATCGACCTCCGGAAGCCGGCGCACAACGACCCGCCATCTCCGATCCCGTTCGACCGGATCGGGTGCGAAGAGCGGGTCCCTCGCCTCTCCTCGGTCCAGCTCGGTCCAGGACAGTTTGCCTCGCGACATCAGCATTTCGTGCATCCTTTGGGTAATGCTGCGCCGGTCGAGAATGTCGAGCATGTAGCCCAACCGCTGAACGACAGGTTTCTCGAACCGAAGGGACAGGAACGCGAGCTGATCGCCGTCGACCCTGGACCCGAGGTCGGAGAGGACGGTGGCGACGTTGTCGATGCCTGCCGACCCCTTGCCGTAACGCATGAGATCGAGCGCCGTCAGCGCGGGCGAGGACACCTTCATCCCTCCGGTATCGGTCTTGGTGTATTCGACGCCGTCGACGATCGCGGCCATCTCCTTTCGGTAGTAGAAGACGATGAGGCTGCGCCCCGCCCGGATCCTGGGCATGCGTTTGCCAGCCACGACCTGAAATTCCATTACGGCTTGATGGGTCGCACCGTGCAGCTCGGCGGCCTTCAGCAGGCCTACGTAATAAGGTTGCCGCTCTCGTCGCATGAGCGCGTCCACGTACCAGGATGGCGGCGGCGCCCCCCAGGACGCGAATTGCGGAGGGACAGCAACATAGAATCCCTTGCGCGGACTGATTAGCCTGCCACGTTTCTGAAGGCGCTGAGCGGCATCCAGGAACGCGCCGCGGTTGGTGCCGAGGGTTTCCACGGCCTCCTTCGCGTCGAAAACGACCCGGCCCTTCGACTGGAGCTCCGTGAGGTATTCCGCGAGAGTCGCACGCCTTTCCCGAATCATGTGTGCAAATCCTTGATTTATGCGGATTAGCTTACATGACTTTTCCATATGTACCAAGTCATGTTGTGAACACCGCATTTTTCGCGGAGCACGGACATGGATCACTAATCACCCATCTCGACCGCAAGTGTGCCTAACTCATCTACATCGACAGTCGTTCATCCGTCAGAGGCTTCCCTCGTTGACCCGGCGCTTCCCTCGTTGACCCGGCGCTTCCTGATCGACAGGGCGTGCTCACTCGTGATTTGGGGCCCTCCTGCTATACTTCGGTTGCTTGCAACACCACGGGCGCTTCTCTTCCTTCTTCCACCGCTATGGCAAAATTCAATGACCTAAGCGAGCGCGCTTGCCTAGAAGGCTCGACCAAAAAGTCATGCCGAGGTGTACCACGCGCCCGCCACGCTCCAAGCCCCTGGTCGAGAAGTATCGTGATATTGCGACCGTCGCCCAAGCGCAAATTCAAGCTTCGTTCATGGGGGAGTTGGGCCTTTTCGCAAATTTCAATCTGAGCATTCGGAAACAGCTCTTGCATCACGGCGCGGCGCATCCCATCCTCAACGAAATTGTGGAAGACTGCCCATCCTGCAGAGTTGCTTCTGGATGCGTGAGCGGTTGATATTTTGAGACTTTCTATTTTACCTTTCGGGACTTGTCGCAGGACCTCCGAAAGAAGTCGCAGATTGAGCGGTGTCAATAGATAGCGGTCACTGTAAATCGCAGTGTGGATTCCGTGTGCCTGCATCGACGCCGCCAAAATAGGGTCCGCTGCGGCAAGCACCTTCCAGAAACTGCGTCCAAAGGCGGCCACTCGGCCGTCAAGTTGAGCCGCCATTCGAACAAGCCGAGCATTGCCGCCAGACAATTTGATCAACTGTTCCCCGGAAAAATCGCTGGCCTCTGGTATATTGCTTGTATGGCCACGGACGAGAGGCGCCTCTTCGCCTAGTCCCCAGTGCGGGCCAGGACATGCTTCATTTGTCGCGGAAACCGCGACAGATTCGTAACCTGCCGCGTTCTCAATCACTGCAAGTACCGGCGCGTCTTTTGCAAATGGCAAATCCGCAGCAAGTCGCAAGGACGCGGCTCCCGACAACCTATGAAGATCGAGCTTTTGTGCTATCCCAAACCCCTTGTCGATCAACGCCCGTTTTTGCAATACGACATCGACCCTTGTCCCGGCGTCTTTGAGGCGCAGCAACAGATCGCCTACGCGCCAATCTGCGAGCTCCCACTCCGTCGGAGTACCGTGCAAATAAAAAGTAACTGAAACCAAACCACTAATGCGGCTCTGACGATCGATCCATTCAGTGAGCGTTGCGTCAATCAAGCGAGTATCTGGGCCGAACACTCGCAAGTGTTCTGGAATCTCAAGGCATCGATGCAACCTGCGGGTAAGGTTCAGGCCGGCGCGGCGATCAAGCCGTACTTCCCCAAAATTCAAATCTGGCCGCAATACGCAAGCCGGGCAGCCTTGCGCACAATCCTCAACGCACGACAGCCGTTCGCCAGCACGCCTCAGGCACGATTTGAACCAATCCAGTTCGGCTAGTCGCGAGGAAAAACCGGCACCTCCGGCAGCACGATCGTAAAGAAACATCGAGACCCTGTCTTCGTTCGCTGGGCCCTTCGAGTCATTTACGGACACACCGATCTCGCGCACTTCAGCTCCGAGCCTTTCCGCGAGCGACTCGCGCAGTCCCGCAGCCAAGGCGAGGCTTTCCTCTCGACTAGTTCCGGCAGGCAATTGCAATTCGAATAGGTCTGTTTGTGCTGCGTGGACAAACCGGACGTTGCGCTGTATTCGTTCACGCTTTGCAAAGCCTCCGGGACAATAGCCGCCCTTCAACGACATGCCACGCGCCCTAGCCAACGGCGTGTGCTGCCTGATCGCATTTGGAATGGGCGCTCCCCCGCCTTCTTCAGACTCCGCTTCGGCTCTTCCGCAGTCGAGACATAGAGCATATCCTTTCCCACGCGGTCCCGAGCCTAGGGTCACGATCTGTCCCTCAGAGTCGGCCCGATAGCGCCCAGCCGTCGGGTCCGGCAACGCTCGCCAAGTTCCCTTGGAGGCCGACAGCCTAGGCATTTCGTAGGGTGCGTGTCCAAGGTTCTCGTATCCAGTATGGGGAGCACGTCGACCAAGAAACCCCGCTGGCTTCAGGCTCCGCTTCCAGCTAGGGTGCTGTCTGTGGCACCCTGGACAGGCTTCGGGCGCCATACGCGCCAGCCCGAAGGCCGAACAAGACGGGCACTCCCAAAAGAATTGCAGGTCCTCGAGCTGCGAGGCATCCGCCATTGCGCGCCATGCCGGCAGAACGCCTTCCGAGCGATGTACAAGTCCGTCGACCACAACCTCGGCTCCCGGTGCGTATTCGCGGATCGCTATGTCCAGAGTACGCGACGCCCCACCTCGGCGCTCACCGAAGGCGACCGTTTCGGAATCCTGGTTCCGGTCGTGGCCCGAGAGATGGTCGAAAGTCACCACATCGACCGGGAATCCGTACGAGGGCGTGAATCCGCGCCTTGCAAGTTCGGCCAACAAGAACTCACCCTTCATCCGGCGCCCCCGCAGTGCAAATGCCTGCTTCACTTCCGCTTCGGAAGCTGCATCTCGGCGCAAGAGGATTTCGGCGTATTCGTCGCACCACCGGCGTAACAGCTTCCCGAACCCTTCGGCTGTCATGCCGACCAGGTATTCGGCGGACTTCGCGCCGAGCGCTGTGCCCCTTGTCAAATGCTCTAAATCGGAGCGAAGACTGTCGGAGCGACCCCACTCTCCACGGAGATCCCGCAGGAACCTGTTTGCGATGGCGCCCTCGGCAATCGGTTCATCGGCGTCGTCCGTCGCACCAAGGAATGCACCTGTCGACGAAAGCAAATCGAAACCCTCTGGCAGGTCGCGCAGGAAAGCACCGAGGATTGCCGCGTGAACATGGCGCGCAACCAGGCTCGGGCTATCCAATCTCACCGCGGGCGCCGTGGCGGAGGTCATCAGGAAGCGCTCAGGCTTCTCGAAGACAATCCGGTCTAACGGAAGGTCTCGGCAGAAGGTCAACCCGAACGCCCATGGCTCTCCGCGCCTTCCCGCCCGGCCCAAACGTTGGCGGTAGTTGGAAATCGATGGCGGCACATTGCCGTTTGCGATCAACTGCACGTTCGGGATGTCGATTCCCATTTCCATCGTGGTCGAGCAATTGAGCAGGTTTATCTGTCCATCCTTGAACGATCGCTCGTACTCGGCGAGAACCGGGCGTTCAATCTGGGCGGAGTGCTCTTGCGACCGCAGAAAAGGCGCATAAGCAGCAGCCCTGTCGTGAAGGTCGGTCCAGAGCCCATCACGGCGCAACTCCGCAACGCACTCATCCGTGTTGCACCACTGCACGAGCTGCGCCCGAAGCTCTGGATCCAATCCGCCCGAATTTGCCTTGGGCAAGCGTGGCAATTCCATACGATCGAGCCAGCGGCTGGGATCGTACGGCGAACGGCCCGCCGGAGAGTATCCAAAAATTCGTCTCGTGACTGGGCAGAGCCACCCTGCCTCAAGCCGCGTTACAGCAGCTTTCCGAAAGTCGAGCTGGTATGCGCCGCCGCCTATGTCTCGTGCGGCCGTAGAGACAATCAAGGTCCAGAGTGCGGACAAGACATCTCCTGCTCGATCTTGGTCTGCGCGGCTTTCCGGATCTCCATCTATCAATGCGTAGACAAGGCGATGTAGTCGCGACGGCCGTGTGGCTAGAGGCACGGGGCCCGGCCACGGCCGACTGTTTCTTGGACGGTCCGCGACTGCCAGTCCGGGACGGCAGACTGAAAAGGGCTGTCCCCCCGATCGGGGGCTGACGAAGCGCATCATTCTCTCCCGCGGCAGCCATGTTGCCAATCTGTCCCGGAACACAAAGTCGACAGCCGCAAGAGCCAGTGCCATCCAGCCATCTTCGTCCACCCCCGATTGAGCAAGAACAGGTGGCAATTTCAGCCGCGCCGTTTGCTCAAGATCAGGAAAGGCGAGCCGGACCAGGCCCATCGTCTCGGCATTATTCTGCACCTTTGGTCGACGAAGAAGCTCGCGATACAGGAACATTTCAGAGAGCTTGGTGGGCTCTTCGGCCATCTCTTGACCGCCACCTGCCCGCTCCTGCCAAACTGCCGTCGCGAATTCGCGCAGTTCGCGGTGCTGCGAGAATGCTTCGACAAGATCGTTCCAAGAAGTCGGTTTGGTCGTCCCACGGAGCTTTTCGTCAATTTCCTGAATAAGCTCCATGAGCACCGGATCGTTCGCCCTCAGCAGACCTTCACGTCTCTTCTCGAGATTCTCCCGTTCCGCTGCGTCCAGTCCGCGACACTCCTGCACAGAGTGGTAGAGGAATGCGCGCGTCAGGTTGCGCTCGGCGTCCTGTTGCAGCTTTGCAGCCAATCTCGCAGTGCCTTGACGGCTATCGGAAAAAGTAAGGGCACGTCGACCTCCTAGGGGTCTGCCGGGCCGGTCCAAGGGTCTTCCCAGGGACTCGATCAACGCCGGCATCGCCACGCCCATGAAAAACGGAGGACCGTAGCGTTGCGGAGCCATTCGGGCGTCGACAGCACCGGGACAACAAGTGCGGGATTCTTCATCCTCGTCCAAAGTGATGCGTATCCAGCGGGCATCCTCGGGCGGCGCGTTGTCGAAAACCACGCCGTCGTCGACCCGGAGGTAACGGTCGGTGTCTGTGTCTCGCCCTGGGGAGAGAATGCCGGTTCCGCGAGCGATGACGTCGGGCACGCCGTCTTCTTCATCGGGTTCCGCATCCACCGCAAATTCGTCAACCTGCTCCGCCTGGATCGGCACCAACCGTGTCGTAGTTCCGAACTCCACCCCGGCAACAAGAGACGGACTCCCGCACTCGTTGCAAGCCAAGAGTTCGAACACTGGTGCACCACAATCGCACTTGTCTCGTTGCTTCAACCAGACTGCACCGAAACCCCATCCGGATCCTTGGGCAGACAGCTCATCGTCTCGGCATTCGCAGTTCGGATCGACGCAAACCCAGACGCCACCCAAGGCGCGATGAAAGACATGTGCCCGCCATGGCAAGAGTCGCTCACCAGTCTCGGGACATTCAGCACGTGCAGCGGCGTCAAGCACTGCCTGAGCATCGACCTTTCGCTCAGCACCCTCGGAACCGAAGAGAACGCTTGCGGCATCGGAAAGGGTGGCGCCCTTTTGCGAGATTTCTTCCTTTAGTTTCTGAATTCGGGGATGGGGCGCTAGATGCTTCCACAGCGCCCTGGAACCGAGTTCGCGAAGTGCGGGCAAGTCAAATTCTGTGTCCGGTGCAGCCAACGGAAGGTCGGTTTCGGCCTCGCGCCCTTGAATCACCCGCACAAGACGCTCGTCAACACCCGCAAGATCAGAAGCAAAACGCTTCAACTTCTCTTCTGTTCCTTCTCCCTCGCCGATTGTAGCAGAGGTCGCCAATAGCCGAACCTGCTCCGGTTCGACGCCAAAGGCGGCCCTCACTCGACGCAGCAGCAGTGCCATCTCCGCCGCCTGGGCGCCGATATAGCCGTGTGCCTCGTCCAGTACGATCCAACGCAACAACCCCTGCGAACGGGCCAGAATGGAACGGTCCTTGGCGCGCAGGAGCAAATACTCCAGCATAGTCACATTGGTGACGAGTATCGCCGGTGGGTTCTCGCGAATCTGCCGTCGGTTGCCGATCTCGGCAGCTCCAAGCCGGGCGCTGTCCTCTTGTCGCGGCGTTTCAGGTGTCAATCCGTTATAAAGTGCAAAACTCACCCGGTTCTTTATTGGCGCACTCCAGGCTGATAGACGCTCCCGTTGGCTTTCGATCAACGCGTTCAGTGGATAAATGACTATTGCCCGGACTCCTGCATGCGACCCAGACTCCTCTCGCCGCAGAAGGTCGTCCAGCATGGGAATCATGAAACACTCGGTCTTGCCCGAACCGGTGCCAGAACTCACGACGCAAGACAGGCCATCACGCGCCGCTTCCCACGCTGCAAGTTGGTGCGACCAAGGGCGCCTGTCGCGTGGCATCCGTTCATCCTCAGCTTCGTCCAACGCTGCCACAAGCTCGCGATGCAGGAGTTCGCCGGCCAAATCGTGGAGCGTGCAGTCTGCCGTTTCCCAGCTCCGCGCGGCCTCGAACATCGGATCGGCGAGGAGCGCATCCGGTTCTCCGGGCAAGGCCGAGAGCCGGCGTAGGAGGGCGGAATTTAGCGCAGGCGATGCGATTCGACCCCGGGCAACCACTGAGGACGACGCCCGGCTTGAAAGACGGCAGAGTGTTTCGTGAAGATGCGACGCTTTCATTGGTTGACTTTCGATTGGCAAAGAGCAAGGGCAGCCGGCAAGGCAGCATCGAAATAGAGCGGATCGATGAGCCGAAGATTGATGAGAACAAGCTTCTCTTGTACGTCTGGTGCAGGTCGGTGCCCTACAGCCATCTCGGCCACCACTAGAGGCGCGTCGATCATGGCTTGGGCATAGGCGTTGACGACCGGGACTCCTTCCGGACGTTCGACTGGCAGGAGTCCGCCAACTCCTTGCGGCAGCCGGTCAAACCTTCGTGCGGCTTCCTGCGCGACTTCCGCCAAGTGATCTGAGGGGGATGCAAGCAGTAGTCCCTTCAGGCGCTCGCGACCTTCAGCGCTGCCGACCAGCCTCTCGAACAGCCCTACCTCCATCAGCGCCGTACAAAAGTGTCCTACCAAGTCCGGTCGCAAGAGCAAGATGTTGCCAATTCGTCGAGCAAGCTCTTGATCGGCCACCTCCGTAGCCTCAGCATGGCCCAAATATGGTTCTAGGATTTGCTGCTGACGGAAGTGTTCCGCTCGCACGGCAGTCGCGAAATCTGAAACTGCCAGAGCCGGCCAAAAGATCGGCGCCGCCGTTTCCAAGGCAAAGACTTCAGAAAGCTCCTTGCCGGGCACACGCAAAGCCAAGGCAATTGCGGCTTCAGGCACCCTCGCAAGGGCTTGAACCTGATCCAGCGTTCCGCTGTCGCCGTCTTGGCCGACCAAGGAAATAAGTTGCCATAACTGATCCCAATCGGGATCTTTGGGAACGCCCACAAGTGTCTGCCACTTCTCGGCATAGGCGTCTATCCTCTCTTCCCGCGTGATTTTGCCGTCGGTGTGCGTGACCCAAACCGCCGCCCGCTGAACCCGGCCTTCGAGCGTGGACTGAATCAGCCAGGGTCCTGTTGACCGTTCAAGATGGTCCGCCAAGTCTACCAAGGCGCCTGTCTCGATTGGCCCAATCTGTCTAGAATCGCTCAAATCCACAGCATGCAAGACTGCACGCCGCGCCTCGTTCAACTGGAAGGCAAGAACGCTCTCGTGCTTCGCGGGTTCGTTCCTGTCGAGACCCGTCCGCAGCATGCCTTCGTCAACGACGGCATAGTCGTGGTAGCGACGAACTTCCAGCCTGGGACTTTCCTGCCCTGAAACGACTAGACTAAGATTGACTTGGGCATCTGCTCCTCCCTGCGCCAACATCGCCTGAATTGAGGGCATATGGCTGGCGATCGCCACTTCTCCCGCTATAGGGAGCGAAACCGGAGGATGCCCCATGAGCTGTAACTGAAGGTCGCCAGGCACGCCATCGGGCGTCAACGCCCGCCAACCCTGCAATGCCTGAACCGACACGGGGTGGTGACGCTCGAGCCGTGTGCCGTCGGGGTCGACGATCATCCCGGACCGCGCGGGCCAGGCCGCTTGAAGCTCCAGCGTCCGCCCGGTCTCCGGTTCGGAGAGTCTTAACTGAACAAGTCCAGGCGCCCTTCCCGGCGTATCAAGCGTCAATTCAGCTTTGCCGTCCTGCACCTCGCTCATGGCCTGATTTCCGCCGGCCCGCAATCTGAGCCGCCAGCCCCAGTCAAGGCCACGGGCTGAAAGTGCAATCCGGCCCGCAGAAACTTCTTGCAATTTCAAACTTACGGATTGCGGCACACGGACGAGACGCAAGTGAGCCAATGACTCATCGCCCTGTTTCCATTCGACGATTTCGCTACAGAGGTTGCGGCCTGGCACGCACCGAAGCTGAGACCCCGCAATCCGAATGGACCGGCCAGCTCCGATCTGCCCGTGAATGCCTATGTCACCACGGTACACCGGGGTGTTTCCGCCAAGAAGGCGCCAGCCCCGGAGGATGTCGCCGAAAGCAAAGAGGTGCGCCTCGGGCGCATCCTCCTCGGCCCCGGTTTCAACGCGATACCGGCTCTCGCCAACGCGTAGTACGCCCCTTCCGGAAATCCGCCACAAGAAGCCGCCCGGTGCGGTTTCGACCTCATCCAGTGTCAATCCCTCACTGGCCTCCGGTTCGTCGCGTTCGGACACGAGAACCCACAAGCAGCGCCCCTGTGTTCGCGCTGCACCCGTCAGTGGCGTCAACCGTTCACTCGCATCTCCGTCGCCTGAATTGGCGGCACGCCAAAAGGTCGACATTTCAATGGGACTGGCGACACCGGTGGCGATGACCGCTTCACCCTTAGGTTTGCCGTCGGCGAAAGCCGCGAGTGCAAATGGAATATCGGGCCTCAACGGAATTGCCGTCCTTCCGGCCTTCCCGAGACGTCGCAGACGCCAACCATTTTCCTCGGGTGTGGCGTTGTACGCTCCACCCTCCGCTATGCATGCTTCCGTCGGCAATAGGCGTAGTCTCAGACCGCGGGCATTCGGGAAATGCCCTCCTGACAACCATCCATTGTCGTGAAGCAACAGATAACCCTGCCAGCGCCCGTTCTCTCCAAGGCGTAGTTCTCGCCCACATATCGGTCCGGCGTCAGCAGTACGAACACTGCGCTCGGCTCGCAGGGCCGGGTGTATCAGGCTCTCGGCGATCTCCGGAGTCATGCGCAGCGGTATCGACGAGGACCAATCTGGCCTGCGTTTATTCAACCAATGCTCCGCCGCCGCTTCTGGCAGGTCGTTTGGCAATAGCGAGCGAAGATCGACAAGAGACAGGGCAAGACCCGCCAACAGACGTGTCACGTCGGCGCTTTGAAATGTTTGGGGAAGTCGCGATACCCAACGTGATGCGATCTGTTCAGCCCAATGCTCTGCGGCAGAACCGCCTTCTGCCTCGATTTCAGCCAATAGCCCCATGACGACATTCCGATAAAGCCCGGTCTCCTTCAGGAGCGCCTCCGGAATTCCGCCTTCGGCCACCAGACTATACAGAAACATTCGGATGCCGGCATCGGATCGCTTGATCTGGCGATTCCACCAACGCAAGCCCTGTTCCGTGAAATCTCTAGCAAACTGTTGATCCTCGGATGGCAAATCAAGCGGATCCAGGACGAATGCCCAACTCAATGCCCCGCCGGTAAAGCGTGAACGAATGTGCTCAGCCGCCCAGAGCGCGAACCCCGGCGCGGAAAGCTCCATCTCCTTTCCCGACGCGACTTGTGACCGGAGCTCAAATTCGAGCTCAGAGAATATTTCAGGTGAGAGTGGATAGCGATAGAGCGGACGACCATCGGGACGCGTCAACCCTGAAATTGAAACAACCCTCGAAAGAATGTCCATAAAACAATTCGCGCCTTGATCCAGCTTCTATCCTACGTCGCAGCACACTGCGCGTGAAGCCCTCATCCCCATATTGATAGAGATGCTTTCTCCCTTGCAAGGGTTCCTGGCAAGGGAGACGCTGGTGAGCCTGCACCGCAACGTCGAGTTTCCAGAGGCGTCGCCCTGGCGCGAAAGGCGCGACGCCGTGGCGCGGTTGGTCGGACCGGACGGCAGCGACTGCCTGGAGCAAGGGCGCGTGCGCGGCTTCGACACAGAGATCAAAATCTGAAGAGTCTTGCCCGTTCCATGCCGTGAAGGGCAACAGTGGCTTCATGCCGGATTCGGTCCAGACCGGTCGAGACGGCGAGTTCCCTATCGGCCGAAATCGATCTCGGCACCCATGCAGCGCGACGGGCTGCGGCTCCTTTCGAGTTCCAGCTCGCGCTCCGTCCTCTCCTTGTGCGCCGCCTCGACCTCCTTCCGGACGGGCGCATCGCGCCTGATCGTGTCCGAGACCGCCGCCGCCGTCTCGCGCAGCCGCCTCTCCAGCCCGGGAACCCGGGCAAGATGCCGGTCGTAGCGTTCCCTGTCGGAGAGGATGGCCCGGAGTTCCCCGACGCTTCGCGCTGCCTCGCGTTTCCGCCGGCGGTAGGGGTGCATCTCCGCCACGAACGCGCTGCCGCCCTCGTCCCGATCCCTGAGGGCCTTGGCGAGATCGCGGTCGATGAACCGGAGAAACGCCTGTTCCGCCTGCATGTCCCAGAGCTCGGACCTTTCCCGACCGCGAACCTGTTGAACTCGGAACTCCTGCTCGGGCCGGAGTCCAGTTCCTTGACGAAGGCGTCGTAGCCCTCGACGAAGAAGCGGTGGCATCCCTGCTCCTCCGCCCTGTCGCCGATCTCCTCCCAGACCTTGAGGCTTCGCGCGTCCAGCGCATCGGTGTCGGGTGCCGCGTGCAAGCGCGCCAGCGCCTTCTCAGGCGTCTTCCGGTCGTCCGGCGTGAGAAGCGGGTCCCTGGCCAGGCGCTCTCCCCGTTCGATCATCTTCGGGGCGAACCTTGTCCAGCGTCCGTAGCTGCCGATCCGGCCCTTGCCGAGCAGCCTGTCCGGACGCCGCCGCCTCGACGTCCCTGTCCGCGGCGTGCACGTAGCGAAGGGTCATCTTCCTGGCTGTGACCCTGCAGTCTCGGCGCAACCGGCAGGGGAATCCCCGCGATCACGCATTGGCTTGCGTACGAGTGATGTCTATCTCGTGAAGGCGGACGTCCTTCAGGCCGGCTGCCGTCCGGATCCGGGACCAGACGTCGCCGAGCGTCGCCTCTGCGACAGGACCGTCGGACCTGGCGGCGGGAAAGATCCATGGCGACGTGCGAAGAAGGCCATCAAGAACCTCGCGAGCGGCATTGGAGAGCCACACAGTGCGGGGATCCGTCTTGCTGTCGCGCAGGGAGATTTGCCCATCGCGGAAGTCCTGCCAGCGAAGGGTCCTGATCTCGCTCGAACGGCAGCCGGTCAGCGCCAGCAACCGGATGATCAAGACCGTCGAGGACGGCTCCGCCTCGCGCAGCGCCTTGCCGAGCCGGTTGAACTCGGCATCGGACAGGAATCGGTCGCGGTTTCTTCTCCTGTATCTCCTGATCCCCTTGCACGGGTTGCTGCCCTCGTGCCGCAGGCCGTTGGCTTCGGCCGACTTCATGATGACCGACAGCACGGGCATCGACCGGTTCGCCGCCACCGGCGTCGCGTGCAGGGATGTGAACCAGTCCCGCACGTCCTGCGACGTGATTGCAGCAATTTGCCGACCCCGGAACCAAGGCAGGATCTGCTTGCGGAGATAGTGCCGGTTCTTCGAGAGCGTGCCCGGCTTCCAGTTCCTGCCGTGCCGTCGGAAGGCCACTTCTGCCACGGCCTCAAGCAGCGTCTCCTCGTCCGACGCCGGACGTCCGTTCCGGATGGCGGCAAGCATATCTCTCGCCGTTGCCCGTGCTTCCTTGACCGTCATGGCGGCAGGATCGCCCACGATCTTCCACGTGCGCCGGCCTTCGTGCTGAACGTGAACGAAGAAGCGCCTTCGGCCGCTCGGCAGGACCCTGACGCCGAATCCCGCGAGGACGGTGTCCCTGACGTTCCTGGTGGCCTTGGCCGGATGCAGAGCGCGAATCCTCGCATCAGTGAGTGGGTGTGTCCGGATTTATCCCGCTCAAGCAGCGCGCCGCCAGTCGAACAGGTCG
>VXPN01000256.1 GCA_009839535.1 Boseongicola sp. SB0662_bin_57
TGGACAAGCCGGGCCGGGTCTGGTCGCGGGAGCAGCTGCTTGACCGCGTCTGGGGACGGGACATCTACGTGGAAACGCGGACGGTCGATGTTCACGTCGGCCGGCTCCGGAAGGCGCTGTGCAAGCATGGCGGGACCAATCCGGTTCGCACTGTGCGCAGCGCGGGCTATGCCTTGGGCTGACCCAAAAGGCGCATAAGGCGCATTATGTTAAATTATTGACACGCCCCTGGATTTGGATCGCGACCCTTGTCGGAAATGATGCTAAACGTCTCCGTGCTTTCTTGACTGAAGTGCTCCGGCGACTTCGCATATTTCTGTCACGATTTTAACTTATTATCAAATGTATAGAGCCTCATCTTAAATCGAACGCTGGCAAGCGAAATCCAGAAAGCCACCATGAATGAATAATGAATGATAACGGTGTCATGAATCCCATCGTCGAACTCCGCAAGGTCTCGCCTATCGAGAACCGGGTCGCGGCCTGCCAGTCAAACGGGACTGCCTGGCTGTCGCCGAACCTGCGAAATCGAATGGCCGCCGCGAGCAAGGGTGCGCACGGGCATCTCAATGCCTCCATGTACAGTCGGCAGGTCGCCGAGCGGATCATGATTGATCTCAACTGGACCTCGTCCCGGCTGGAAGGCAACGCCTACGACTGTCCTGATGCCGAGAGCCATGACTTCGTCCGTTGCCGGACTGATGACGGAAAGGCGTTCCGCACGCTCAACATCATCGATGAATGCGGCCCAGAATGCTTGGCGATCCGCGTCGACAGAAGGCTGAACTCGGGCAACGTCATCGATGTCTTGAGTGACCTGTTCATCTTGCGTGGCATCCCGTCGTTCAATCGTTCAGATAACGGCCCGGAGTTTGTAGCCCAGGCCGTGCAGGACTGGATCAAGGCGGTCGGCGCGAAAACGGCATATTTCGAACCGGGCAGTCCCTGGGAGAACGGACATTGCGAAAGCTTCAATGCGCGCTTCCGAGACGAGTTCTTGAATGGCGGGATATTCTACAGCTTGCGCGAGGCACAAATCCTGATCGAAGAATGGAGGAAACACTGCAACACGAAACGCCCCCATAGTGCTCTGGGCTACGGCCCGCCAGCCCCAGAAACCATCCTGCAGATGGACCAAAGGCCAATCATGCACTAACAACCCTACAGATTCCGAGCCTCAGGATTTTCGAGAAAACTCCTTTGAATCAACTGCTTGCCACGATGGAGCATCACATCCAGCCGGACGGCCCTAGCAAGCAGTTGAATCCATTTGATTATTAATGGGACACTACTGAAATTGAACCTCTCAAGTGGGGCTGATCACTCTTTGTGTTCGAGGCCTCAATTGCCATGATTGTGACAATGCCTGCTGACATCGAATTTTCCTTCCATCAGCTGACCCGCGTCGCTCAACGGCACATTCGAGTTTTTCAGATACAGCAGTTTCTGGACCGCTTTGCGATGGGCCTGACGGTGGCCGTCGTAGCACTGGCCTTGATCGACCGTGATATGGACCTTTTCCAGATTTCGCTGCTGTTTGGCGTTTATTCAGTCACAACCATGGCGATGGAACTGCCATTCGGCGGGCTGGCCGATAACATCGGGCGCAAGCCCGTCTTCCTGTCAGCGGTTGTGGCCAGCCTGATCTCGCTGGTTATCTTTCTGTCGTCCAACGATTTTTATGTTTTGACTCTTTCGTTCGCGTTCATTGGTTTCGGACGCGCTTTGCGCTCGGGAACGCTCGACGCATGGTTCGTTGAGAACTTCAAGGCCATGGCCCCGAACGTCGATATTCAACCTGCGCTCGCCAAAGCCCAATGGGCGAACGCCATGGGACTGGCTTTCGGCGCAATTTGCGGGGGCCTGTTGCCTGACGCCTTCGGTGATGTCGCGGTCCACCGCGGGTTCAGCGCTTATGATATTTCCTACGCCGCAAGCCTGATCATGATGACTGTGTTGCTTTTGTTTTCTCTTGTCGCCATCACGGAAGAGCCACGTCCGTTGAACCCCAAGGCGCTCAGGCAAGGCTTCACGAGCGTACCTGCGGTGATGAAGGAAGCCGGTTTCCTTGCCCTGAACCATCCTGCCCTGTCGATGCTTCTGCTTGCCTTGGCGCTGGTCCTAATGGCAACGAACCCGGTCGAAGTGTTCTGGCCTACCCACGTTAAGGGTATGCTGGACGAAGGCTACGCCAACACCGCAATTGGTGTTCTGACGGCGGCGTACTTTTTCTCAATCGCGTTTGGTGCGGCGCTGTCTCCCCGCATCAATCGGATGTTCAAACGCCAAAATGCTGTCTCGCTTTGCGTGACGTCTGCGTGTCTCGCAGCCCTCCAAATCGCATTGGCGTTTCAGGGCGACATTATCGGCTTTGTTGGGATGTTCATTCTTTTTTCTGTTGTCCTTGGCTCTACGGAAACGCCAGCCAGTAGCATTCTTCATTCGTGTGTCGAGAACCATCAGCGTTCTACAATGCTGTCACTACGCTCTCTCGTGCAGCAGCTAGGCGCAGCAATTGGTCTGGTGGCCGCTGGTGGTCTTGCGGAAAGCTGCTCACTGCCTATCGCTTGGATAGGAGGCGCTGGTTTCCTCATGATCGCCGTGTTGTTGACGGGCTTGCTGGCCAAGAGATTACGGCGCTGAGGTCGATGGCTGTCGTTCATCCATCACGCAGCATTCGACATATTGGGCTCGTTGCCGACTTTCTCTGCGCTTCGTCCGAACGACCGCTTCTTTTTGTCGGTCGAGTCGAATCCCGAAAGCGGATTCACGGCGCGATTGCGATGCGCATAGTAGAAGCGGAGGCAAAACGATTGCGCGTTTGCTCTACTGGTGAGGTCAACGTAGATTATGGGCTCAAGGATGACGTCGTCTCATGGCTGGATGGCGTCGCGTCGAGTCCATGATCTGCGGGACATGAACGCCACATTTCCTGACTTCGCAGACGGTGCGTGACTGGCGCGCCGCACAAGCTCGTGGATCACGTCCAGCGAGTATGGTGTCCCCAAAAAGACGCCACGCAAGTCCGCCCGGAGCCGCTGCGCCGGACGGAGCCGTCAAATGCGGAAAGGCTTCCCGTCAGGCATCAGGATCGCCGTCATGTGTCGCCGAATCCTGCCCCTCCTGGACAGCCTTCGCGACTTCGGCGGCGAAATCGTCTTCCTGTTTCTCAATGCCTTCACCAACTTCGAGGCGAACGAAGCCCGTTACCTCGATTCCGGCCTCTTTCGCCGCGTTGCCGACCGTAAGGTCCGGATTCACGACAAATGCCTGATTCAGGAGCGTGGACTCGGCAACGAACTTCCTCATCCGGCCCTCGATCATCTTTTCGATGACCGCCTCGGGCTTGCCGCTTTCGCGCGCAATCTCCATCTGGATGTCGCGCTCCTTCTTGACTGCTGCGGCATCCAGGCTGGTTTCGTCAAGCGCGGCGGGATTGATGGCCGCAACGTGCATGGCAATCTGCCGCGGAAGTTCCGGGTCCGCACCCGAATACGCCACCA
>VXPN01000276.1 GCA_009839535.1 Boseongicola sp. SB0662_bin_57
GGTGGGTCAAAATTGAACGCGATTCCTGGGTCAGTTTTGAACTGGACTTGACACGTGCCTCAATTCCTGATCTCTGACCACGCAAGGCTCAATTCCGCTCCTTAGGATGAGCGCGTGCGGCTCGAGACGGGCGACAGCGGAGCCGGCATCGGCAACTCAAGGTAGTCCTTCGCACGTATCCTGACGAGACCCTTGAGACAGAGCAGGTCCCGGTCGGTGTCCTCCAGATTCTGAATCGCGTTTCGAAGCGTGTTGAAGACTTTGCGTGCGTCGTGGGCCTTGGTCGTGATGTAAGGCAGGGCTGGCGTCGGACGGGTGTGGTCGATTTCCTTAAGAACGGATTTTAAGCCATCGAATTCCTTGATGTATTCCCATGACACGGCGTCAATGGCAGCAATGTCGGCAATGCGATTCGCGACGGCATGAGCGCTCGCGGCGTGAGAGCCGGTGATGACCGGCGCAGAGAAGTGGAACCCGCCGTCCCTGGCCTTGGCATCAAGAGCAGCCCATCCTGATTGGGAAAGCGGATCATTGATCGCGGGACGTGCCTCCGCGAACTCGACCAACGTCGTCCGCTTGTCATCCGCTCGCACAATGATGATGCTGAAGTAGTGACCTTCCGGACATGGCAGGCAATGCACCGGTGCGCCGACCAGTTGCACGGTCCCGTGCAGGCACGCTCTGTAGGGCAGGCCGCATGTCTGGGAAAGCAGGAGTTCAGGATGTCTCCAATGACTCCATGGGTTGCCATTGCGTGCCAGGTCTGCGGGTGCGCCAGGCCAGGCATCCCGAAAGTTCGCCCAGAGCCGGTCGAGCGCACCTGCAGTCTCCGGCCTGTCATACATGGGGAAACTTGCGATCATCCCTTCTTGGCAGCGCGCTGGCGGGCGAGGGCGCTGTCGCGGTCATTGATCCCGAGCATAGGGGCGACGAGGCGCATCAATGCATCTTCCTCGTGGTCCCGTGAACCGTCCGCGAGAGCTATCTCCCAAAGAGACTCGATGATCTGTTCGCGATCCTCATGCGGTACAGTTGCCTTGATGGCGCGGGTGAAACGCACCGTGTCCGGGGCTTCCGATTCAAGCGTCTCGGCATCTCTTCGGATTTCCGCAACTTCGAAGGGCGTCAGGTCAAATTGCCGAGCCAGCACCTTGTTGATGAGCGACTTCTCGGATTCGTCGTAACTCCCGTCTGCACGCGCGACCCGGACTAGCAGAGCCGCCAACGCCAACCTGGAATCGTCATCCGACAGCGATTCGGGTTCGGGTGCCGTCATGCGGCGGAGCAGTTCACCAAACAATTTTTCCCCCGTGTGAATTCCGGATTGGTCGGTTGAAGCGATTCGCGCACTCGGACTCAAGTCGATACGCATTTTCATTCCGAGTGCATCAAGTTTCGTCGCGAACCAGTCCTATTGCCTTCAAGAGCAACCTCAGTTCTGCCGCAACTTCAGCCACGCGAATGACGCTCTCCAGCGAGAGTTGCTGCCGCAGATCCGCCGCAGACATGTTCTTGTGGTATTCCGGCCAGAGCGCTTTCAACCTGTTCATGGAATGGCCGGATGGTGGATCGTCATGCTCATGGCCGGCGAAATGGCGCAACAGCAGGCCCTCGTGATCCGGTCTCTGCAATACGACAATGAACTCTTCTTGCCCAAGCAATTTCAGAGCCTTTCGCCCGCGCTCAGTTGAACCGTCCAGACGATCAGCATCGAATATGATCGCCTTTCCGGCCAAAGATGCCTTCCTCGCCTCATTGCCAGAGAGTCTGACTGCCCTTCTTGCAAGGGAAAGCGGGTCGCCCGCTGGTTGCAGATTCTTGATCACCAAGTGAACGTGCAGTCCTGCATCATCTGCAAATTCCTGCAAAATCCTGCCATAGCCCTGTTCGCTCTCCCCCTCGCAGCCGAGAAAAATCCGGACTCTCTGCTCAATGAGGTTTCGGCCACTCATCCTATGATCGGGACCCCGCCGTAGATCCCGCCTAAGTAGTTCTGCTGGAAATTCTCGTCCCGACGGATTCCTTTGATGTCACTGAAACCATACACTTTGGTCGCGGCGCTTTTGTCCTTTTTGCATATCAAGACCTCCTCTTTCAGGAGATCGTCCAGCAGCGAGGCGGCATGGCAACTCATCCAGAGTTGAGCCCCGTACGGATTGCGGCCGTGATCGGAGAACCACCTCAGGATCTCTGGGAGTGCGACAGGATGAATCGCCAGGTCGAGTTCGTCGATCACGGCGATTCCGCCATTCGCGAGAGCTCTATGGAGCATTGGGTAAATTCGAAAGAACTGCTGCGTGCCATGGCTTTCGAATGCCATGTGGATTGGGTCGTCAAGGCCGGCGTGAGAGAAGTGTGGCACAGGATTGCCGTCTCCCGCCAATATCTGGACTTGATCGACACCGAAGTCGAGGCGTCGGATGTCCCGATTGAGCGCCTTGAGCAGATCCTTGTCCTGAACATAGTCCGCAAGGAGATCGAAGTCCTGACGTTCAAACTTGGTCAGCAAAATGTTCGTGTCGACCGCGTTTGCCGATTGGATGAATTGCCGGGCGAGATCGTTGTTCAGCTTGTTCAAGGTTGCAATGACACTCGCATCGGGGCGCAGGATTTTCTTGAGAACAGGAAGCTCGCGACCGATTCCAACCCAACCAGCTGCCTTCAGGTCTCCGGAAGCGTCCCGCTCCAGGATCCTGACCAGACGTGAAGAGCCATGCGGTCGATAGAGCAGGCTCTCGCGCAGCACTTGGTCCTTTCCATCGGGTCTCGGGGAGAGTTCAAGCCTGTAGACATAGGGGCACGTTGGAGTGTCGCCTGGAGCGAGAGGGTTCTCAGGCCCTGCAAACGTAACCGAGAGCATGGTCGGCTTGTTGATCGTCTCCTGAGTATGGAACTTCCGATATGGCAGCTGAGAATTCGCGGCATAATCGAAACTGAACTGGACAAACCAGGACATGAAAGCGATCGCGCGCAAAACGTTGGACTTGCCGGAGGCGTTCGCCCCGAAGAGGGCGACCACCCGCGGAGCCCGCAGCTCCGTGCCGTCATGGATCTGGACCAGACGTCCTGGCTCGTCGGGCACTTTCCTTCCGACAGTCAAGTCAATGAGCTGGCGCTCACGCACGGAGTAAAAGTTCTCAATCTCGAGTTGGTAAATCATGGGTCGCCTCCACTAGATAAAATATGACGCCGAAAAGCCATTTTCAACGTAATTCATGCAAATTCTCAATTTGGATGCGAAAATTGTGGCGCTCCGGGTCAGGCGCCGAATTGAAGAAGCAACCTGGCAGCGTCGCCGGAGGCACGTCACCGTGGCCTGTCGCCAGGCAATTTGGAGTTTGGGCAGTGCCGCCTTGCTGCCAGGAAGCCTCTGGGATGCAGTCTGTCGGCACGCATGTCGACGACGCGGGCAGCGAGAGCTGCGGAGCCGATGGATGGCCGCTACACGAGCCTGCTTGTTTCCACGGCGGCTCGGATGAAGTCCGCGAACAGCGGATGCGGCT
>VXPN01000088.1 GCA_009839535.1 Boseongicola sp. SB0662_bin_57
GACGAGGCCGGCGACCCGCTGGCAATGCTCAGGAACGCGCCCTCTGGCCCCTACCAGTTCCCGATCAAGGCCGAGTTCACCAACTGGCGGGACGAGCAGGAAGCCTGGCGCAAGGGCGCAGTCCTGTTCGACCAGTCCTTCCACATGACGGATCTCTACATTGAAGGGCCGGACACAAGGCGGCTTTGCGAGCTTCTCGCCGTCAACTCCATGGCGAACTGGCGGCGCGACATCGCCAAGCAGTTCGTCCACTGCACGGAAGACGGCTACGTCGTCGGCGACGCGATCATCTTCATCCTCGAGGAAGAGAAGGCGAATGTCGTCAACAAGCCCATGAACGCCAACTGGGTGATGTACCATGCCGAGAAGCACGGATTTGACGTGGACTTCGACCTGGATTCGCGCGCCCTCGACAACAAGGGCCGCCGCAAGGGATACAGGTTCGAGGTGCAAGGCCCGAACGCCTGGGGAATCCTCGAAAAGCTGAACGGCGGGCCGATAGAAGGCTTCAAGTTCTTCGGCATGGGTGAAATCAACATTGCCGGTCGCCGTGTCCGGGCCCTGCGCCACGGCATGGCAGGCGCCGCGGGGCTGGAGCTGTTCGGCCCTTTCGACGACTACGGCCTGATCCGCGACGCGATCCTTGAAGCAGGTGCGCCCGAAGGTCTCCTCGCGGCAGGTTCCAAGACCTACTCGACCGTCGCCCATGAAAGCGGCTGGTTCCCTTCCCCTCTGCCGGCGATCTATACAGGCGACGCGCTCGCCAACTACCGCAAGTGGCTGCCTGCCACGAGCCTTGAAGCAAACCTTTCCCTCGGCGGCTCATTCATCGGGACCTCGGTAGAGGAGTACTATCTCGCCCCCAACGACCTCGGCTATGGCCACATCGTGAAGTTCGACCACGAGTTCATCGGCCGCGACGCACTGGAAAGGCGGCAAGAGGAGCCGCACAGGCATAAGCGCACCCTGGTCTGGTCCAAGGACGATGTGGTCAGGATCTTTGCATCCCAACTCGGCGAAGGCGCACGGTACAAGTTCATGGACATGCCGGCCTCCCACTACGCGACCTGCCCCTATGACGAGGTCCGGAAGGACGGGAAGCCCGTCGGGATTTCCCACTATCCTGTCTACACGTCAAACCTCAGAAGCTGGATCTCGCTCGCACTGCTGGACGAAAGCGCGGCGGAGCCCGGAACTGAAGTCTCCCTCACCTGGGGCGAACCCGACGGCGGGTCCGACAAGCCAACCGTGGAACGCCACGCCCAGACGACGGTCGCATGCACGGTCGGACCCTGCCCCATCTCCGTCACCGCACGCGAGACCTACAAGGCCTGACGGCATGCCGGGCGACTACGACCTTCCCGCGGACATGCCCGGATTCGCCGAGGCGCAGGCAGAGATGTCCATGCGCTCCCGGGAGACGGCGACCCTTCCCGGCGCGCGATTCGATGTCGCATACGGTCCGCGTCCGCGCCAGCGGCTTGACGTGTTTCCGGCAGGGACGGGCACGCCTGCGCACCTGTTCTTTCGGGGTGGCTACTGGAGGCTCGGCGAAAAGGAGGACCGCCGCTTTCCTGCAACCGCATGGATTCCGCGCGGAGTGGCGTGGATCGTGCCGAACTATCGTCTCGCGCCGGAGGCGTCCCTGCCTGGCATCCTGGAGGACGCTCAAGCCGCGTTTGACTGGGTCATCTCGAATGCCGAAACCTGCGGGATCGACAGGAAGCAGGTTCATCTCAGCGGCAATTCCGCCGGGGCGCAGCTTGCTGCCATGGTCGCCGCGCGAACCGCGCCTGAAAATGTGGCCTCGCTCACGCTCATCTCCGGACTCTATGACCTGCAGCCTCTCCTCGAAGAAGAGCCCAACGGCTGGCTCAATCTCGACGTTGAAACGGCCTGCGCCATGAGTCCCGTTCATCATCTCCCGCCACCTGAACTGCCTGTCACTGTCTCTTGCGGTGGGGCCGAAACCGAGGCTTTCAGGCTGCAGTCCCGTGAGTTCGCCGAGGCTCTGAGGGCAAACGGCAATCCGGTCGACCACTTTGAGAGCCCAGGCCAGAATCACATGGAGATCATCACCGAGATCGGCACACCGGGAACGCCGGTCTTTGCGGCATTGGAACGACGTCTGGAGGAATGTCGGAGCCGGCTCGATTGCCCATGACGACGTTGCCGGTCACACAGACCAGAAGGCGCGGACGCGCTTCGGCGCCTCATTGCCGTGCCGACGGTTCAGGAAGGCGCCGCAGTTCGAGCGCCGGTGCGTGCATCCTCGACGATCATGTCGCTCGCCTTTTCGGCGATCATGTTGACGGCGGCATTCGTGTTGCCGGAGACGATCGCAGGCATCACGGAAGCGTCGACCACCCTCAACCCGCGGATTCCCTTGACGCGACACCGGTTGTCCAACGGAGCCCCTGCCCCCATGGCGACCGAGCCGACAGGATGAAAGATCGTCGTGACCCGGTCCTTGATCTCCTCCAGGAGCGCCTTATCGCCCTGCGCCGCAAGCTCGGTCCCTGGCCAGAGCTCCTCCTCGATCTGGCCCTTGATCGGATCGAACGCGCAGATCTCCCGCCCGGTGAAGTCCTGCGACAATCGTCCGACGGTCCCGTTCGGTCGCCAGGTAATTTGCCAGTATCGACGGCGCGACCAAGGGATCAGGGGATGACAGCCTGATCACCCCTCGGCTTTCCGGACGGATTGGACAGATCGAGATCGAGAACCCCGGAAACCGATGGAAGCCCTCGACGGGGTTGTCGCTTGACCAGGGCAGCACGTGGAACTGGATGTCCGGCCGGTCAAGTTCGGGGCGGCTCCTCAGGAACGCGAAGACCGGCGCCGCGCCCATCGTGAGCGGCCCCGACCGGGCGAAAGCGAATTGCAGCCCCATCCAGATCATTCCCCGGGCCGAATTCAGCTGCTGGTTCAGGGTCGGGGTTCGAACCCGATAGCTGTTGTGGAACTTCAGGTGATCCTGAAGCCCCTTGCCGACTCGCGGGGCATCCAGTTTCGGAGCGATCCCGAACCTTGCGATTTCATCCGCCGGTCCGATTCCGGACAGCAGCAGCAGGTGCGGCGACCCGATCGTCCCTGCAGAAAGCAGGACCTCACCCAGGCAGGAGACCCGATGCTCGGCTCCATGGATCCGCGAGCGCATGGCGATGGCGCGCCCTTCCGCAAGTTCAAGCCCGAGAACATGTGCGCCGGTCACCACCTTCAGGTTCCGTCGGCCCCGGATCGGATCAAGGTACCCATGCGCTGCGCTTGCCCCGGCAGCCTCGCCAGGTCGAGGTCTGGTAGTATCCGGCACCCTCCTGCTCCGTTCCGTTGCAATCGGGATTCATCGCCAGTCCGGCCGCACCCGCAGGGGCCAAGAACTGATCCGAGATCGGAAACCGGGCTCGCCCGCCAGACAACGCCGATCGGTCCGTCAGTTCCGTGTCATTCGTTCGCACCCCGCTCCTGCTTCACTATTGAGCAACGCACGCAACATTTTG
>VXPN01000486.1 GCA_009839535.1 Boseongicola sp. SB0662_bin_57
TTTCACCGTGGATAATGATCAACAACGCGTATGGCGACAGGCCGTTCAATCTGACACTGATCGACGGCGGCTACGCGACGTTCGGTTGCGCCGTCATGGGCGCCATTCTCGGGCTCCTATGAGCCAAGGTCCCGGCATCGTGACCACGGTGCCGGGACAATTCCCTCGCCGGATGAACCTCAATTTGGGCTTCTGCCTGCCGTCAGGGTTGCATTCCCGCGCGAACTGTGCGGGCGCACCTTCCTGTCCCAGACGGGCCCGAAACGATGTCACGCACGCATGATCGCTCCTGACGACAAGACATTCCTGACCGGCCTGTTCGATGCTGCCGTTGCTGCGGCCGATCCGGGCAAGGTTCTGGCTCGGCATCTGCCAGACAAGCCAAGGGGTCGAACCGTGGTTGTCGGCGCCGGGAAGGGCGCGGCGCAGATGGCCGCAGCCCTCGAGATTCTATGGGACGCCCCGCTCGAAGGCGTGGTCGTGACCCGGTACGGATTTGCGGCTCCGACCCGCAACGTTCGCGTGCTGGCCGCCTCCCATCCGGTTCCGGACGAAGCGGGAATTGTTGCCGGCAAGACGCTGATCGAAGCCGTGTCAGGATTGACGGAAGAAGACCTGGTTGTCGCGCTCGTCTGCGGCGGCGGGTCGGCGCTGCTGCCGGCGCCCCCTGACGGATTGACGCTTCAGGACGAACAAGCGCTTAACCGCGCGCTCTTGAATTCCGGCGCTCCCATTTCGGCCATGAATGCCGTCCGAAGGCATGTCAGCACGATCAAGGGCGGTCGGCTCGCGCTGGCGGCACATCCCGCACGCGTCGTCAGCCTGATCGTGTCCGACGTGCCGGGAGACGATCCAGCCCAGGTTGCATCGGGACCGACCGTGCCGGATCGAACCGGGCTGGGCGCAGCACGGGGATTTGTCGACGCCTATCAGATCAATTTGCCCGACCGGATCCGCGACTATCTTGACTCCGCGACGGATGCCCCGTCCCCGGACGACGCGCGGTTTGCCCGCAACACGGTTTCGATCATTGCTTCGGCAAGAATCTCCCTCGAAGCGGCGGCGGCTTGCGCGGAGCGGCTCGGCATTCGTGCCTTCATCCTGTCCGACGCCGTAGAAGGCGAGGCACGCGATGTCGGGCGTGTCCACGCCGCGATCGCCCGGGAGACAAGGCTTCGTGACCGCCCGTTCGCAACGCCTGCGGTGATCCTGTCCGGAGGAGAGACCACGGTGACGGTTGACGTTGGCGGAGGGCGCGGAGGGCGAAACACCGAGTTCCTGCTTGCATTTGCCGGTGGCGTGGAAGGGCTGGACGTAACCGCTCTCGCTGCAGATACGGACGGGATCGATGGCACCGAAAGCTGCGCTGGCGCGTTCGTGGATGGCCGGACCTGGGAACGGCTGCGCAGGGTGGGAATGGATCCTGGATCGCTTCTTGCCCTGCACGACAGCTGGACAGGGCTTGATGCGCTTGGAGATCTGTTCACGCCAGGTCCGACCGGCACGAACGTCAATGACTTCAGGGCCATTTTGGTCCGCTGACCGGACGTTCGGATCGATGCTGCCACGGCCCCGTGGCCGTTGCCGGCAATTGGGCACGGCCGTTCGACGTCAGCAGGGACGATGCGTCGTCGCGCGACTCAACGGTTGCGAAGGCGCTGCCGGCTCCAGTCAATCCAGGAACCGTCATAGAGGCGCAGACGCTCGGTCGGATAGCCCATGAGATAGAGGGCAAGCAACGGAGTGGCCGCTCGTATGCCGGAATGACAATAGAAGATGTGGTCGCTTCCGGGATCGAAGCCCGCAGCATCAAGAACGGCGGAGGTCTCGGCAGCGGTCCGGAACTCGGACGGCCGTCCCTCGTCGGCCTTGCGGAACGCCTTCCATCCGACGAAGCGCGCCCGGTCTATGCGACCGGGAGGAAGTCCGCCGATCGACGCCCCGTTCCATTCGGGCAGGTCTCGCGTGTCCCAGATCGGAAAACCGAGTGTCACGGCCTCGACAACGTCCTCGATGTCGGCGATCCAGCCGTCCAGCGCGGGGGACGCGACGAAACGCCCTCCGCCCGGTGGCAGCTGACCGAACCCGCGGTCGACGCCGTGGCCGGCTTCCCTCCATGCGGCCATGCCGCCGTCAAGCAGCCGCACGTCGGTCTTGCCATACAGGAAGAACAGCCACCAAAGCCGGGCCGCGTCGTATCTCTCGTCGTATACGACAACCTGGGAACTGTCGTCGATACCGTGCCTGCGCGCGAAGCGCTGGAACTGCTTTCGCCTGACCACCATGCCTTCCCTGTCGGTATAGGAATGTCGCGGAGCATGGCAGGCGCCGGGGATGCGTCCGGCCAGCCAGGACAGTTTCCCGACGGCGGCAAGCACCACGGGTTTTGGACCCGGGCTTTCCAGCATGGATTTCAGTTCGGAAGCAGTGATCAGGGCATGTCCGCGCGGGAAGCCTTTGTACCGATCTGCCAGCACGGGCCCGGACAGGAACGCGAGAACGAACGTCAGGGTCGCAATCCGCTTGAGCGCTGTCCGCACCATGATCGAATCAGCCTCCGCCCTTGGGCGAACGCCTCGGGAATGCACGGCGCTCATTCGTCCAACCAAGAAATGCCCCGAGTGTTTGGCCTTGCTCATGATCGCCAATCCCGGGCCAGGATGGAAGCGAGGCGTACCGCCAAGGGATTGATGAAACCAATATGGTCGTCCATCGAACCAGGCTCAACGCTGATTGCGCGCCTCCAGAACCTACCGGTTTCCGCTTTGTCCAGACCCGCCCGACAAGGCGGACCGCGACCTGCAAGCCCTGCGCTGGAAGACACGGGCCAGAGTCCGATTTGATCCCGTGCAGCGCGTGCCTGCAGGACCAGCAACAAAACGGCAATTCAGGATGACGACGCCTATGTCTGTCGCCGAGCCACGTTGCGGCGACGCTCTCCGCCCTGTTCGCCGGCGAGGCAGCACCGAGAGCCTCGTATGGTGCTGTCCGTCCGACGCCGATCCATGCCGCCGGTCAAGTGCTGTCCCCGAAACCGTTTTGGGAGCCGGTTTCCGCCGGAAGGCGCAGCAGACTGTGGCCGTCCGCATCAACGAGACAGGATTCCGCCAGGCGGGCCGCGACATCATGGCCGCACCGTCTCAAGTGTTGCCGGCCTTGCGCGATCTCCTAACGGCCACGCCGCGCAGAGCACTATCGATTTCTGCGATCGACGGCCATGAGCAGGGCGGGGAGAAGCAAGAGGTCGGCGACAAGCGCGAAAGAGATCGTGACTGCCACCAGGACGCCGAGCGTCCAGCTTGGCTCGTATCCCGACGAGGCGAACACCAGGAAGCCGGCTGACAGAATGGCCGTGGTGGCCCATAACGCAGGCCCCACGGCGCGAAACGTGGCACGAACCGCTTCCGGCGATGACAGGCCTTGCTGACGGCCGCTCAAGTACTTGGAGACAAAGTGAATGGTGTCGTCGACGATGATGCCAATGGCGACCGCG
>VXPN01000441.1 GCA_009839535.1 Boseongicola sp. SB0662_bin_57
TCTATGGCCGCGAAATGTACGAGACCTGGTACAAGATGATCGCCCTTCTGCAGTCAGGACTTGATGTATCCAGCCTCATCACGCACCGCATTCACGTCGACGATTTCGCCGAGGGATTTGCCGCGATGCTGTCGGGCGAAGCGGGAAAGGTCGTGATGGACTGGAACTGAACAGGCGCTGACGGCGGCTTCCCGGATCCGGGAACGCCGTCGTTGCTCGCGTGACCGCTTGAACGGCCTGATGCGCCGGACAGGAAGCCCAGGAAGGAGACGCCATGGTTGCCCAGGAAGCCCCACGCGCCCGAGCCGGAGGACGCGCTGCACGCCGCGCCCTCAGGATGGCGCCGAGCTTCGACATGCTGCCGGCACTGGCCGGCACCCTGCCGCTTTGCGAGGTCATGGACGCCTCGGGGGCCGAGCGCATCGACGCCGCGTCGATGCACATCCTCGAGGACGTGGGCGTGCTGTTCCGTGATCCCGTGGCGCTGAGCGACTGGAAGGGGGCCGGAGCCAAGGTCGAGGGCGAGATGGTGCATCTCGACCGCGGTCTTGTGCGCGAGCTGATCGCCACGATTCCGTCCGAGTTCACCTATCACGCGCGCGATTCCGGCAAGAACGTCAGGCTGGGCGGCCGCAGCTCGGTCTTCGTCCCGATGTCTGGTGCCCCCTACCTGCGCGATCTTGACGACGTGCGAAGGAGCCCGACGCTCGAAGACCTCGCGATGTTTCACAAGCTCAGCCACATGCTTCCGGCCATGCATTCGACGTCGCACCACATCGTCGAACCGATGGACCATCCGGTCAGCCACCGGCATCTCCGCATCACCTATTCGTCGATGAAGCACTCGGACAAGATGTTCATGGGCATGACGACCAGCCCGAAGAACGCCGAAGACGTGATGGAGATGTGCGCGATCCTCTTTGGCGAGGCGTTCATGGAAACGCATCCGGTCTGCACCGGCAACTGCAACGGCAACTCTCCCCTGGTCTGGGACGAGACCATGCTGGGCGCGATGCGCGCGTTTGCGCGGCGCAACCAGCCGGTGCTTTGCTCCCCCTTCGTGCTTGGCGGGGCCAACACGCCCGCCAGCGTGCCGGCAGCGGTCGCGCAGCTGAACGCGGAAGCGCTGTCCGCGCTTGCCTACACGCAGGTCGTCCGGAAGGGCGCGCCGGCGATCTACGGCCACTATCTTTCGACGGTCAGCATGAAGTCCGGAGCGCCCATGGCCGGAACGCCCGAAATCAGCCTGATGAACTTCATGATCGGGCAGATGGCGCGGCACTACGGCGTTCCCTGGCGCAGCTCGAACACGCTGGGCGGCGCAAAGGTGTTCGATGCGCAGGCCGGTTACGAAAGCGCCGCGACGCTGGCCGCGGTGATCCACGCCGGCGCGCACTACATTTGGCACTCCGCAGGCTGGAACGAGGCGGGCATGCATTGCTCGGCTGCCAAGTTCGTTGTCGACGCCGAACAGTGCGCGATGGCGTATCGCATGGCCCAAGGCCCAGGGTGGCATGACTTTGACCAGGCAGTGTCAGCCGTGTCCGACATTGGTCCGGGAGGGCACTACCTGGGCCATCCGCATACGCAGGAGAACTTCCAGACGGCGTTCTTCCTTCCCGAACTGTTCGACAACAACTCCGTTGAGCAGTGGATTGCGGAGGGTTCCATGGGCACGACCGAGCGGGCGCTCAAGCACGCGAGAAAGCTCCTGGCCGACTACGAGGCGCCCGGGCTGGATCCAGGAGTGGACGAGGCACTCCGCGACTACATCGCCCGGCGCGAGCGCGAGATACCCGCTGCGGACGAGCTGAACCAGACCTTTTGATCAGGCCTTGCGGGCCATCCATTCCCGCCAGCGCAGCACGGCGTTCATTCCGATTTCGCGGAAGGGTTGGGGCGGCAGCCGTGCAGGCTCGTCTTCCGCCGTGAAGCGCTTCGTGATTGCGCTGCTTTCGCCGCAAGCCAGTTCGGCTGCGCCCATGCCGGTGAGGGTGCCCCGCGCCGCGCCAAGGCCGTTCTGAACGCAGGCCGAGAAGACACCCTCGTCAATCTCGCGCATGACTGCGACACCGTTTCGGCTCAGGCATGCATGCCCGGCCCAGACATGTTCGAACGACATGCCGGCAAGGGATGGAAACCGCACATCGAAGCGCGCCTGCATGCCACGTGTCGCGCGTGCCAGGTCGGACGTCCTCGGAACCATCCCCGACCGCAATGCCACCGTGGCGCGGATGAGGATCCGGTTGCCGCCCTGGCCCTGGTCGATGCGCCGGACCGTCGCGCCCATATGATCGGCGGGCGTGATGCCCCACCGGCTCTGCCCTCCTGTCTGCCGGAGTTGGCTGGACGAAAGCTCGGGCGTCATCGCGCCGAACAGGAACAGGTGCATCAATCGCCCGCGTGCGAAGCCGAAGCTTTCAAGATGGCCATTGACAGCGAGGATCACCTTTCCGGCCTGCACCGTGTCCCTCGGTGTGGACACGGTCCAGCCGCTGCCTTGTCGCGCGAAACCGGTGGCCGGGCTTTCCTCGAACACGCGGACGCCGGCGCGCGCGAGACCGGCCGCCATTCCGCGGATGAAGCCCGCAGGCTGCAGCATCACGGTTCCGGGCGTGTAGAGTCCGGAGTGATAGTATTCGCTGCCCGTCACCTCTGTCATCTGCCTGGCGTCAAGCGCCTCCGACGGCTCGTCGATGGCGTCGAGATGTGCCTTTTCCCGCTCGTTTGCGGCATGGCCGGCGGAGTCGCCGGCACCGCTTATCTTGCCTGCGCGGTCGAAGAAGTTCGGGTCGATTCCGTATTCCTCGACCGCCGCCTCGGCGAAGTCCTGCGCCTGGCGATTCAGCGAAATCAGTTCACGCTCGCCGCGGGCCGCCATTTTCTCCGAGCCCGGGAGATTGTGCGGCAGGTCGATCATGAAGCCCGAATTCCGCCCCGCCGCGCCTTCGGCGATCCGTCCGGCTTCGAGAACGGCGACGCGCGCATCCGGGGCGAGCTGCGTGAGCCGCCTCGCTGCCGCCATTCCGGCAAAGCCTGCGCCGACGACGACGAAGTCGGCGGTCTCGCTTTCCTCGAGATGCCGTGGCGGAGGCAGATCGCCCAGAATGGCGTTCCAGCCAGCCCGGCCCTTCTGGACCGGAGTCCGGAGAGCCTGGTGCTTCGTCAATAGACGGCCTCGAATTCGTCATCCGGAAGATCAGTCCAGGCGGTCCCGTTCTGCCTGCGTCGGCCATGGGCGTCGAAGCCCGGGCTTCCGACATCGCTGACAGGGATCAGGACGGGGACGTGACTGCCTTCAAATCGAGTCCGGCTGTGCATTCAGGGGTTCCTGCAAGGCAACGACGGCGATCGCCACAGTCGCAGAACAGGCGCACCTCTTCATGATTCTGTCAAGGGCTTCGCAGGCACGCGGGTGTAGCCCAGATTAGTTGCTCATGCCGCGATTGCCTGATTCGCCCGCCAGT
>VXPN01000297.1 GCA_009839535.1 Boseongicola sp. SB0662_bin_57
TCGAGCGCGGCCAGATCAAGCCCGGCGACCTGCTTCTGACCGAGGCGATCGGCGGCGGCCTGGCCTGGGGATCCGTCATTCTCCGCTGGTAGTTCCGACCCGCCCTCTTTTGGGCGTCCCGTTATTGACTCGGCGACTCTCCCCGCCCATTCTGCCGCCGCAAAACAAATTCGTACAGGGGGGAATTTATGGGCGAACAGACATTGACACGAATGGACCTCAGGGATGCCGTCTACCAGGAAGTCGGTCTCAGCCGCAATGAATCTGCGCAACTGGTTGAAAGCGTCATTGACCACATTTCGGACACGCTCGCCAGAGGCGAACAGGTGAAAGTCTCCTCCTTCGGAACATTCTCCATCCGGGAAAAGGGGCCACGCGTTGGCCGCAATCCCAAGACCGGCGAAGAGGTGCCGATCCATCCACGCAAAGTTCTTACATTTCGTCCCTCTCATCTGATGAAAGAGCGAGTGGCTGCCGGCAACAAGGCTTGATCCACGGTGAAAAAGTCCCGCGAGGCGTTCCGAACCATTTCTGAAGTGGCTGACTGGCTGGATGTGCCCGCGCACGTCCTTCGCTTCTGGGAAACGCGGTTTGCGCAGATCAAGCCGACAAAACGTGCCGGCGGGCGCCGCTACTATCGTCCAGCCGACATGCTGGTCATTGGCGGGATAAAGACGCTTCTGCGCGACAAGGGCATGACGATTCGCGGGGTGCAGAAGTTGCTCCGGGAACAGGGAGTGAGCCACGTCTCGTCCTTCTCGATTCCGCTTGATTCGGAACGGACGGAACGGGAAGCCCAAGACCAGATTGAATCCGTTGCAAAGGACGTGCGACAGATTCCTTCCCCCATCGTGCCCGACAGGTCCGCAGCGGACATCGGGCTCAACGAAACCGATGCCGACTCGACGGGGAGCCAGGCCCAGGAGGAAGCGGGTGCGGCAGAAGTCCGGTTGCCGGATGCCGAAACGGCAACTGGCCGGGAAGGCTCCGGCGTGCCGGCATCGGCAACCGCATCACAGGCAGATGCAGACCTGCAACCCGCAAGGGACGCAGACCGCGAGATCGATCCGTCCGAGGCCGCTGAAGCAGACCCCGAGGACGACGCGGAGGAATTCGCTCGGGGTCCAGGCATCGCCGCACGCGTGCTTCTGGCCGACCCCGCCAGGTTGAAGGCGCATCGCGACGACCTGTTGAAAGCTGCCGAACGATTGAAAGCCCTGTCATTGGGCAGGGCCGGGAATTCGTGACATGCTGCCGGATCAACTATTGCCAGCGGGCACCTTTTGCGACAGAAGGCCGAAAGTCGGGCTATGGCGCAGCTTGGTTAGCGCGTCCGTCTGGGGGACGGAAGGTCGCAGGTTCAAATCCTGCTAGCCCGACCATCACCTGAAGGGCCTGGGCAACCGATGAAGAAATCATCATGCAGGAAGCGTTGCAAATGCAGCAGAGTGCACGCGCGCCGTGACCCGGAACGTCTGGCTGCTCTCCGCACCGGCCGAAGTCATCGAGGCGCCTTCCACGAGAGTTCGCGGCCGCTGCCGGAGTGCCATCATTGACAGGCGTTCTGCCAGATGCCGAAATCCGGACCATGATCGGGAACCGCTCGATTGACGCTGACGACGAGTTTGTGGACACGCAAGTCCAACCCGCGTCGCTGGACCTGCGACTCGGAACCGTCGCCTATCGCGTCCGCGCATCCTTTCTCGCGACCGGCGGCGCCAGCGTCGAGACTCGGCTGCAGAAGTTTGAAATGCATCGATTCGATCTCTGCGGCGGCGCGGTGCTCGAAAGGGGATGCGTCTATGTCGTGCCGTTGATGGAGCGACTTGCCCTGCCCGAGACCGTTTCAGCGGTCGCGAACGCAAAGAGCTCAACTGGCAGGCTTGACCTTCTGACCCGGACCATCACGGACGGCGCGACCGAGTTCGACCGCATCCCGGCGGGCTATCATGGACCGCTCTACGCCGAGATCTGCCCGCGGTCGTTTTCTGTCCTGGTCCGGCCGGGCATGCGGCTCAACCAAATCCGGTTCCGGGACGGACACGTCGCTCTGGATGACACCGCCCTTGCCGCACTCCACGAGGAAGTCGGCCTGGTCTCCGGCAAGGCAGTGATCTCCGAAGGTCTCGGATTCTCGGTCGACCTGGATCCGGTCGACGGAACGCTCGTTGGCTACCGAGCCAAGCCGCATGGCGGGGTGATCGACCTTGACAATGTCGCTGGATACGAACCCGACGAATTCTGGGAGGAAATCCACACCGGCGAGGGAAGGATCATCCTGGACCCCGGTGCATTCTATATCCTGGTAAGCCGGGAGGCCGTGACGATCCCACCGACTCACGCTGCGGAAATGGCGCCATACCTTGCCATGGCCGGAGAGTTTCGCGTCCATTATGCGGGTTTCTTCGACCCGGGATTCGGCTGGGCCGATGCAGGCGGCGCCGGCTCCCGCGGCGTGCTGGAAGTGCGCTGCCACGAAGCGCCGTTCGTTCTTGAACATGGCCAGATTGTCGGCCGCCTGGTGTACGAAAGGATGTCGGCACGGCCTGCAACGCTGTATGGAAGCGAAATTTCGTCCAACTACCAAGGCCAGGGGCTCAAGCTCTCCAAGCAGTTCCGGATGGGGCCAGCGACCCCTCCCTGATGCATCCGTGCCTGATTTCAACTCCTCGAATGGGATTGTTCCGCGGGTACGTGCCGCACGGCGGCGAGAGCTTCAACGGTTCCGTCGCGGGCCACGCCGCTCGTGGGCTCACGCTCCAATCTGTCTTGCGACCAAATTGCTGGCTGCGAGTGCACGCTGGTGAGGTGACCGAATCCGCTTCACGAAATGCGCTGCCGCACCAGGCACGGGCCTGCACCTTCCGTCCGGTTGATGCAGCTTGATCCGCTTGCGATGCGCTCCTGTGCATCGGCATTTTCGACGGCCGATGCTCGGCGGAGGAAGCGCGCGATGTTCGACGACGTCGCGCAGAACCTCCTGTTTCGTGCTGGAATCGGTCTTGCCGCCAGGAACACTCTTGGCGCGCACACCCGCCGTCGCGTAACATGTACAATGGAGACTGGATTCGCATGAGACAGGACCTTCTTTGGCGGTGGCGGATCGTCGCCGTTGTCGCCCTCTTCATGTTGGCTTTCAGTGCCGCGGAGACACGGGCCGCCGACGTTGGTGGCAACGGGAATTACGCTGGACTGTTCGTCGGCACGGGAAAGGTGGCGAACAAGATCGTTGATGTCGATGGATTCGCCGATTGGGGCAATCCGGGATCAACCAACAAGTTCAACGGTCCAGCCGCGGCTTTCGGAGTGCTGGCAGGTCACCGTCTGGACTTGGGTGGCGCGGGACTGCGGATCGAAATCGACGCCTTGGCCGGCAGCATGTCTGCGGACACGGGCACGCTGGACCCGACGTGTGGCGACGAAACCGCGTCGGCACGCATCCGCTGGATGGCCACGGCGCGAATGG
>VXPN01000144.1:0-1172 GCA_009839535.1 Boseongicola sp. SB0662_bin_57
CCTGCCGGTCCATGTCGGCGTTGCCGGACCTGCAAAGCTGCAGACGCTCATCAAGTTCGCGATCGCCTGCGGAGTCGGACCGTCCCTCAAGGTGCTCCAGCGACGCGCGATTGACGTCGGCAAGCTGCTCCTTCTCTTCGAGCCGGACGAGGTGGTAAAGGCGCTTGCCCGACACAAGGCGGACGCGCCGGATTCCGCGATTACCTGCTTGCACCTCTTTCCGCTGGGCGGCATCACGACCGCTGCCACGTGGGCGCGGACGCGTGGCACGACTGAAGCGGCGGTCCTGACCGCCTGACGAATTTGCAGTTCCGGAAAGTCAGATCCATGGCACGCACTGTCCTCGAATCGAAGTCCAAGACCGTTGTCATCGGGTTTGATGAACCCTTTTGCGTGATCGGCGAACGCATCAACCCGACCGGGCGCAAGATTCTCGCCGCGGAGCTGGAAGCCGGCGAATTCTCGACGGTCGAGAAGGACGCGATCGAACAGGTCGCCTGCGGTGCGCAGGTCCTCGACGTGAATGCGGGTGTCGTCTACAACTCGAATCCCAATCCGAACGAGACCGAACCGCCGCTGATGCGCAAGATGGTCCGGCTGGTGCAGGACCTCGTCGAGGTGCCCCTGTGCATTGACAGTTCCGTGCCCGGCGCGCTGGAGGCGGGCCTCGAAACCGCCGAAGGGCGTCCCTTGCTGAACTCCGTGACCGGCGAGGAGGAACGACTGGAACTGGTCCTGCCGCTGGTCAGGAAATACAATGTTCCCGTCGTCGCCATCTCGAATGACGACATGGGGATTTCCGAAGATCCCGACGTGCGATTCGAGGTTGCCAGGAAGATCGTCGAGCGGGCTGCCGATTTCGGCATCCCGGCGGAGGACATCGTGGTCGACCCGCTCGTGATGCCGATCGGCGCGATGGCGACCGCAGGCAAGCAGGTCTTTGCGCTCGTGCGGCGCCTGCGCGTCGAATTGGGCGTCAACACCACCTGCGGCGCGTCGAACGTCTCGTTCGGACTGCCGAACCGGCACGGGATCAACAACGCCTTCCTGGCAATGGCCGCCTCGCACGGCATGACCAGCGCGATCATGAACCCGGTAGCGATGCCGCGCACGCTCAAGGCTGTCGGCGAGCGCCTTGATGCCTTGAAGGCATTGGGTGTCACGGCGCCTGA
>VXPN01000144.1:1272-3460 GCA_009839535.1 Boseongicola sp. SB0662_bin_57
CCCGGAAGCCAGGTCCACAGGCAGGTCGTCCGAAAGGCCGCAACCCGACGCCAGATCACGATGGATCCGGCAACCCAGCTTCGATACGTCGAAGTGCGCGAGCCCGACATGCACGAACCCAAGGGCGACCTGCAACGGCTCTGCGAAGCGCTCAGGCGCGACTGGGACATCTCGCGTCCCGAGGCGAGTCCGGCCTTCCTGGCCTCGCTGCAGCCCGCCCTTCGCGACGGCGGCTGGAAGGTCACCGTCGCGGTCTGGCGCGATCATCGCGGCGGCGCCCCCGTACTTCTCGACATATGGCCCGGATTCTTCGAGGGCAGACTCCACGGGCTCGCCATCGACCTCGGTTCCACGACAATCTCCGCGCATCTCTGCGACCTTCGCGACGGCCAGGTCCTTGCATCGAGCGGCGTGATGAACCCCCAGATCCGCTTCGGCGAGGACCTGATGAGCCGCGTCTCCTACGCGATGATGAATCCGGGCGGCGACGCCGAAATGACCGGGGCGGTGCGCGAGGCCATCGGCCAGCTCGCCATTGAACTGTCCGGTGAATCGGACATTCCGTTGCGCCAGATCGTGGAGGCCGTGGTGGTCTGCAATCCCGTGATGCACCATCTTCTCCTGGGCATCGATCCGGTGGAGCTTGGCCAGGCGCCCTTTGCCTTGGCCACTTCGGACGCGGTGAACACGCATGCCGCCAACCTCGGCCTGGCATCCATAAACCCCTCCGCCAATGCATACGTGCTGCCATGCATAGCGGGGCATGTCGGCGCGGACTGCGCGGCCGTCGCCCTTTCGGAGGAACCCTACAAGTCGGAAGACCTGGTCCTCATATGCGACGTCGGCACGAATGCCGAAATACTGCTGGGAAGCAAGGATCGGGTCCTTGCATGCTCGTCGCCCACCGGTCCGGCCTTCGAGGGCGCGCAGATTTCCTCCGGGCAACGCGCTGCCCCCGGCGCCATCGAGCGCGTCGAGATCGACCCGAAGACGAAGAAGCCGCGGTTCCAGGTGATCGGCTCGGATCTCTGGTCGGACGAGGCCGGCTTTGCCGAGGCGACGGCCGTGACCGGAGTCACCGGCATCTGCGGATCAGGGATCATCGAAGCCGTCGCCGAAATGCGCATGGCAGGACTGCTCGACGCTTCCGGCCTGATAGGCTCGGCGGAACAGACCGGATCGGATCTCTGCATCCCGGACGGTCGCACGCACGCATACGTCATCTGGGATGCGCGTGACGACGGCGGCCCCCTCGTCACGGTCACCCAAGGGGACATCCGCGCCATCCAGCTGGCGAAGTCCGCACTCTACGCGGGCGCGCGCCTTCTGATGGACGAGCTTCAGGTCGAACGCGTGGACCGCATCGCGCTTGCAGGCGCGTTCGGGTCACATATCTCGCCAAGGCACGCAATGGTCCTCGGCATGATTCCCGATTGCGATCCCGACAAGGTGACGTCGGCCGGAAATGCCGCGGGAACGGGCGCACGGATCGCGCTCTGCGACATCTCGGCCCGTGCCAAGATCGAAACAGAAGTGCTCCGTGTCCAAAAGGTCGAAACGGCGATCGAGCCGAGATTCCAGGAGCATTTCGTGGCGGCAAACGCGATACCTCATGCCTCGGACCCGTTTCCGCATCTGCCGGAACTTCCGGATGTCAGCTTCAATGCGGGTGGCGGCAGGGGCTCAGAAGCGCCGGCCGGCCGCCGAAGGCGCCGACGCTCACAGGATCCCTTGCAGCAGGCTTGACCGTGCAGATCGTTGCACCGGTCCGGCCGGCCGCCGGCCGCGTAATGGTTTGACTTTCCCTGAACGGTGCAAATAACATCGGGAGTTGGCCGGCATTGGCGCCATTTTAACCGTCCAGTGCCGCACGGCTTCACAATGCCCGGACCCGGCAAGTCCGGTCCCGCCTGGAACAAGGGAGAGCGTCAGGTCACATGACCGAACCTGCTCGGCACACGCATAAGGGAATGCCCCGGCAGCAGGGGCTCTACGACCCGCGCAACGAGCACGATGCGTGCGGGATCGGTTTCGTGGCGAACATTGGAAACCGCAAGAGCCACGGGATCGTCGATCAAGGATTGCAGATCCTCGGGAATCTCACCCATCGCGGCGCGGTGGGCGCGGATCCGCTGGCCGGCGACGGGGCGGGCATCCTCATCCAGACGCCGGATGCCCATCTGCGCGC
>VXPN01000186.1 GCA_009839535.1 Boseongicola sp. SB0662_bin_57
AAGGCCCTTGATGTCCGGTGCGGCACTTGCCTGGTCGAGCATGTCATTCCCTCTCTAGTTGGCCCGATGGGCGGCGGCGATAGACCTCGACCCGTGGCCGTCGGTACACCTCTATCACGGGCGTGCGGGCGGCCTGCTGCGGGTGGGGTGCTGGCGTCCGCACGGCCGCTGGTTTCGCGGCATGTGCCGGGCGGCTTCGGGCGGCTTTCGCGGCTTCCTCGATGTCTTTCACCACGACCGTCAGCCGATCGCTTGCCAGCCGGTTGGCAGTGGCGCTTGCGTCAGATGGCGCATGGCTGGGTGCGCTTGCGGACTGGCGCGCGGCCTTCGCCACCAGATCGGTTATCGACAGCCCGGCCTGCTGGTCGGCGCTGCGCTGTGGCTGCGGGCGAGCGGCGACGGCGGGCGGGCTTGGCGCCGGCGCAGCATCAGGTGCGGGGGTTGCGGGCACGGATGCCCTTTGTCCGCCGGCGCCGAGATACGCCTTTTGCACCGCCGGGTCGCCTGCGAGCCGGGCCGCCGTGTCCTCATGGACGATCCGCGTGTTCTCCAGCAGGTATCCTCGATCCGCGATTGCCAGGCTCTGCTTTGCGTTCTGTTCGACAAGCAGCACCCCGATGCCGAGCGACCTTACCTGGGCAAGGTTCTGGAACAGCTCCTTGCAAAGCAGGGGCGACAGGCCGAGCGATGGTTCGTCGAGCATCAGGATTTCCGGTGCCGACATCATCGCACGCCCGATGGCCAGCATTTGCTGTTCGCCGCCCGACATTGTTCTCGCGACCTGGCCCTGACGTTCCCGCAGTGTCGGAAAAAGGCCAAGCACGCGGTCAAGGTTCTCCCGCTCTCCATGCCGGGCACGGGCAGGATAGGCCCCAAGCAGGAGGTTCTCCTTCACGGCCAGATCGCCGAAGATCCCGCGCCCTTCTGGCACGAGAACCACGCCCTTCTCGACGATTTGATCCGGGCTTAGCCCGGTCAGCGCGTCGGCACCCAGCCGGATTTCGCCGGAAACCTCGCCCTCGCAGATCCCGGCGATCGCGCGCAGGAGCGTCGACTTGCCGGCGCCGTTTGCGCCGAGGATCACGACAATCTCGCCCTGCGCAACCGAAAGCGACACTTCGTTCAAGGACGGATGCTGGCCGTAGGCGGCGGAAAGGCCCTTCACCTCAAGCATCGTCGTCTCCCAGGTAGGCGCGGATGACGTCCGGGTCGCTCAGCACTTCATCGGGGCTGCCTTCGGCTATCTTGGCGCCCGACGACATCGCGACGCAACGGTCGCAGAGCGAGCGGATTGCGTCCATCACGTGCTCGACCAGCACGACGGTGCGGCCCTCTTCGCGCAAGGCGTGGATCAGCTCGATCCCGGTTTCCAGCTCGGTCGGGTTCAATCCGGCCAGCCATTCGTCAAGCAGCAGCACCTGCGGCTCCCCGGCGAGCGTGCGGGCGAGTTCCACCCGCTTCTGGTCGATGTAGGTGAGCGAGGATATCGGCGCATGGCTCATCGCGTCCATGCCGACGCGGTCGAGAACGCCGTGCGCGAAATCCTCGGCCTCGCGACCCCATCGGCGGCGGTGGCCGTAGACGGCGCCCGCGATCACGTTTTCCAGCACGGTCAGGCCCGGCAGGAGCCGCACCAGCTGGAACGTCCGGCCCACGCCTTCACGCGCGATCTTCTGCGCCGGCAGGTCGGAGATGTTGCGGCCCCGCATCGAGATTCGGCCCTCAGTCGGCTTCAGCGCACCCGAAATCATGTTCAGGACCGTGGTCTTCCCGGAACCGTTGGGGCCGATGACGCCCACCATCTGGTGCTCCGCCACGTCGAAGGACATGTTCGACACCGCGACCAGTCCGCCGAAGCGTTTGGTGACGCCTTTCACGGACAGGACTGCACCCGACTGCCTCACGTCCGCCTCCTGATCCGCGCGTGCAGCTCTCCGATCCGGCCAACGACCCCGTTGGGCAGGACGTAGACGATCAGCAGGAAGCAGACGCCGAGGAAAAGCGTCGACTGGTTCGGGAACTGGATCGCGACCCACTCCCAGATGATCGTGAAGGGAATCACGCCAACCAGCGGCCCCCAGAGCCTGCCGGACCCGCCCAGGAGCGCCATGATGACGACAAGGAAGCTCAACTGGGGGGAGAAGACCTGGTTCGGCTCGATGTAGCTCCACCTCGGCGCGATCAGGGCGCCGACGAGGGCGGCAAAGAAGCCGGTGGTGGTGAAGAGGATGACCTTGGCCGTCGCAGTGTTGATTCCCACGTGGCGCGCGACGGTCTCGTCGCCGCCGATGATGCGCAGCGCGAACCCGATGCGTGACCGGGTGACCCACCAGCCCAGCAGGTAGACCGCTGCGGCAACGGCCAGCAGCATCCAGAAGATGTGCTGGTCGCGCAGGTCCGTCAGCACGTAGAGCCCGCGGCTGCCCAGGAAGTTGTTTTGCACCCAGCTGACGACATTGCGGATCATCTCCGCCAGGCCGAGGGTGAAGATCACGAAGTAGACGCCAGACAGGCGCAGGGTGGCAAAGCCGATGAGCGCCGCGAGGATGGCTCCGACAACCGGGGATATCGCGGCCATGATCCAGAAGGGCTGGGCATGGTCGCTCATTCCCGTGCCGACGAGATAGCCGCCCACGCCGAAGAATGCGCCTGTGGCGAGCGAGATGTAGTGCGTCGGTCCGGAAAACAGCGCCCAGGAGGTTGCCAGGGCGATGTACATCATCGCTGTCACCCCGATGGACAGCCAGTAGCCGTTCGCTGCCAGCGGGAAGAGCGCCGCAAGCGCCACGAGAATGGCTGCGCACAAGAGCTCCGTCCAGCTCGCGGACTTCATGCGGGGCGCCTTCCGAACAGGCCCTGCGGGCGGAAGAGAAGGATCAGGACGAAGATCAGGTATGCGGCCGCGAGCGTGAGCCCCGGATCAACCAGGCTGGCGACCGCCGTTTCCACGACGCCGAGAATGACGGCAGCCACGATGGCACCGCGGATGTCACCGACTCCGCCCATGATCACGATGATCAGCGCCTTCATGGTGAAGACCACGCCGATGGAGGCATCGAGCGTGATGAACGTCGAGATCAATGCCCCGCCAACGGCGGTGATCGCGCCCCCGAGCGCGAATGCCAGTGCCGAGACGCGCGGGACGTTGATGCCGACCAGTCCGGACGCCTCGGTGGAGACCGAAACCGCCCGCACCGCAACGCCGGGCCGGCTCAGGTTGAGCCAAAGGTACAGGGCGGCTCCGATGAGCACGGCTATCGCGAAGGCCAGCACCCGGTTCAGCGAAGTTGTCGAGCCAATGATCGAAACAGGTTCGCTGAGATAGTTGTAGGCGAAGAACCCGCCCTCTACCGAGATCATCAGGCCGATGATGATGAAGGACATTCCAAAGGTGGCGAGGATCGAATCCACTTCCAGGGCCCCTTGCGACCTGGCCCGGCGCACGAGCGGCGTCAGCA
>VXPN01000005.1 GCA_009839535.1 Boseongicola sp. SB0662_bin_57
TTTGGACGCGAATCACCCCCCGAAGTGGGTCAATTTTCAACGCGACTCCACAGCACGTTCTGCATCGAGCGCAATGGAAAGCGGCAGGGCGAATTGAACAACAAGAGTTACTGCTTTCGCTGCCGCATTGCGGTACGGACCGGCATGACGGCAGACGCGACCACATCGCATCAGGGATTCAGTCCCGCCCTCGACCAGGGACGGCATGCATGAGCCGGGGGGCCGTGAACCGGCGTCTTCTGCATTCACCGGGGTCCGCTGGCCTGAATTGCCCAGTATCAAGTGCCGCTTCGAATCTTGTGCAAATTCTTGCATCCCGAAACGTCCGCAAAGGCGCGGGTCGGCTCGGACATTCCGTTACGCCGGTCTGCCTGGGCGCGGTGCCGAGACCCACGATCATGGCGCCCCGGAGTCCGGTGCTTTCGCCGTGAAGCAGGGTGGCCTGCCGATGCACCGAGCCTGGCGGCGATTCGGAAGCGGATTGTGGGCCCGGCCTGGATCATGGCGCTGCCGAGAACAATTTCCGACCGAACTTCGGACTGCGGGAATTCGTCGAAGACGGCTTTCGGCGAACGCAGATTCCCGACCAATCGTCCGGCGGACTATCTGCGCCATCCAGAGTCGATGGCAAATGCTATCTCCTCCGGTGTCGGTCCATTACTGGATCCGTCAGTATTCGCTCACGGAACCTCCACAAAGTCTTGGGGATCAGCAGTCGACGGGACACGTCTCCAAATTGAGATCAGGCTGATCGAGCATGCTACAGCGCGCCCTCGGCACGCAGCTTCCCGTGCTTGGCCTGATCCCACCACCAGTAATTGATGCCCCTGTCGTAAGGCGGCTTGATCTCCGGTCGCCCGAACACGTCCCAATAGGCAACCCAGTGCGCCCCCTTGTACCAGTTTGGCACCCAGATCATGCGGTCCCGCAACACCCTGTCGAGCGCCTTGACACGCACTTCCATCTCGGCCCGGGTTCCGGCACCGATGATCTCGTCGATCAAGGCGTCGACAACGGGGTCGGCCAATCCGGTCAGGTTGGCCGTTCCCGGCGTGTTGGCGCTCTCGCTCGAAAACAGGATCTTCAGTTCAAGCGACGGGCTCAGCGGCAAGATGTAACGGGCGACGTAGATGTCGTATTCGAAGTCTTCCTGCCTCTGTTCCAGTTCTGCACTGTCGATCAGCTCGAAACTTGCGTCAATGCCGAGAAGCTTCAGGTTCTCCGCGAAGGGCAGGACAATGCGTTCGAAGGCCGGACCGTCATCGATGAATTCGATGCTCAGCACTTCGCCGTCGGCGTTGCGTCGCAGACCGTCGTCGCCGATGATCCATCCTGCCTCTTCAAGAAGGGCGTTTGCCGCCCGAACAAGCCGACGATCCGTCTTGCTCGTTGTACTGACAGGCGGCACGAAGGCCGGCTCGGTGAAGACGGTCTCCGGCAACTGGTCGCGGTAGGGCTCGAGCACCGCGAGCTCCTCGCCTTCCAGCATGCCTTCCGCCTGCATTGGCGCATTTTCCCAGAAGCTGTCGAGCCGGGCATAGGATCCGTAAAAAAGGGTTTCGTTCGACCATTCGAAATTGAACATCATCCCGATGGCCTCGCGCACTCTCCGGTCCTGGAACTTGGGAAGCCGCATGTTGAACCAGAAACCCTGCGCGCCGGAGGGGCGGCCATCATCAAGCACCTCTCGCTTCACCCAGCCCTTCTCCAGCGCCGGAAAGTCATAGGCCGTTGCCCAGAGGGCGGAGAAGAACTCTTCGTGAAACAGGTAGACGCCTGCCTTCAACGCCTCGAACGCTGCAGTGTTGTCGGCAAAGTATTCGTAACGGAAGCAGTCGAAGTTGTACGCGCCCACGTTCACGGGCAGTTCGGCGGCCCAATAACCGGGATTGCGGCAATAGACGATCTGGCGGCCGGCATCGACCTTGTCGACAAGGTAGGGTCCGGAGCCGAGGGGCGGCTCCAGCGTCGATTTCGTGAAATCCACGGCCTGATAGTAGTGTTCCGGCAGCACGGGCATCTGGCCAACCTCGGATATCAGGTCCCGCGTCGCGACGCCCTCCGCGAACTCGACCCGAACCTCGCGTTCCGAAAGCGCCTCGACACTGGCCACGTCCTCAAGCGCGATCCTGTAGTTGGGGCTGCCATCGGTCTTCAGCGTCCTGATCGTCCAGACCACGTCCGATGCCGTCACCGGCTCTCCGTCGGCGAAGACCGCGTGGTCGCGCAAGGTGAACACGACCCAGGAACGGTCTTCGGGGAACTCCAGACTTTCGGCAAGCAGGCCGTAGACCGCGTCGGCCTCGTCATAGGCGCGCTCCAGAAGCGAGTCATAGATCAGTCCAAGGCCCTGCGCCGGTTCGCCGGCGAGGATGAACTGGTTCAGGCTGTCGAAGGTCTGGCTTGCCAGGAAACCCCGAAAGCTCATCGTCCCTCCTTTTGGCGCATCCGGGTTCACGTAGTCGAAATGCGGGAAGTCCGGAGGGTACTTGAGTTCGCCAAAGGCCGAAATGCCATGGCTCGTGATCGCGTCCTGATGACCTTCGGCAAAGGCCGCGCCTGTCAGGCCGAGAAACATGCAGAATATGGCTGCCCGCATCGAAAGCTCCCTTGCGAATCGGTTCTGCAGCCGATTTGCCCGCCTCGCGCTGGCCGCATCCGACTGTCGACTGCGGCGGACACACACCGGCCACTTGTGCACTTCAATACATGCGGATTAGCTTCGCGACAATGACTCGCTTGTTCACAGACAGTAACCGTCCCGTTCATCTAGGTCCCTATCCGCTGGAGCGTCTTCGCCGGTCCAGGAAGGCGGACGTTGCGGGCCTGCCACGCCCCGAGCCGCTGGCCTTCCGGCAACCCGACAGTCCGGAATGCATCGTGAACGCAATGGCGGAGTACCAGGCGATGATGGACGCGATCAGGGACGGCCTCGTCAACAAGGCTGTTGCCGAGTGTCCGGCCGACCCGACGGAAAGGGCCCGCCACCTCAAGTCCTTCGGCTACTTCTCGGACGCCGCGATGGTTGGTGTCTGCCGCCTGCCCGGCGACGCTCATTTGGAAGAGCCTTGGAGGAACCCTGACATTGACCGTTTGGCCAATGACCTGAAGACACGCCAGACAAAGACGCTCGCGAGCGGCATCGACATGATCATGGCGGATCTGAAGGAGTCGATGGAAGCCCCGCCGTCGACCATTGCCGGTCACACCCATGCGGTGGTCTTCCTCAATGCACGACCGCGGCCGATCAGGGACGGCGAACCGGGAACGGAGTGGCTTGAGGGGGCCGAAGGCCATGCCGCCTGCCTTCGTGCATCGGAAACCGCGGTCGTACTGGCAAACTACATTCGCCTTCTCGGCCATGACGCAAAGGCGCACAGCGCGACCTCGTCGGATGTCGACCTGAACAGGCTGGCGGTCGAAGCCGGGCTTGCGATCGCAAGGCAAGGCGTT
>VXPN01000312.1:0-1811 GCA_009839535.1 Boseongicola sp. SB0662_bin_57
GCGAGATAGAACCCGAGCGCCGCCGCGCGCGTCGGGCTGCCCGGATTTGGCTGTGCGCCCCTCCAGTGTGCGTGCCGTCCCTGAAACGGCCCGCTTTCCGAGACTATCGCGGGCATCAGCATGATGCCGTCACTGATGACGCGTGCCATCGCGCCTTCATCCGCCTCGACTGCATGCCCTCCTGAAATTATCTCGAATTCCCGACCACCCATGAACCTGGCAGACGGCACGGGTGCGCCCAGTCCGTTCACATTGATCAGCGTGTCACGCGCCGGCTCGAGAGCGACCCTTGCACCGCCAATGGTCATCACAATCACCCATGTGCCCGTCGACACCACCGAAAACGGCGGCTTGCGGTGCAGGACGTGTGGGAGAAGCGAGGCATTGGAATCGTGAATGCCACAGTGGACGGGCGTTTCAGGCGGGACTCCGGTTCGATCCGCGACTTCAGGCAGCAATGGTCCCAGGATGTCGTCAGATGCGCGGGCCGGCGCCATCTTGTCCGCCAGTTCCAATCGCTCAACCAAAGACGAAAACCGCCGTTTGTGCGGGTTCCAGAGATCCGTGTGAGCGCCGAGCGAAGACACGTCGCTAGCCGATACGCCTGTCAGGCGATGGCCCCAGAACTGCGGGTAAGTGACGATGGCGTCTGTCCGCTTCCGAAGACCAGGTTCGATCATGAACTGCCAATGAATCTGTGCGCCGAGGTTCAGTCCCACGGGCAACCTTGGCGACCCAGTTTCGGAAAAAGCCGGGCGAAGCGCTTCGTACTCCGCCGCCACGGTGTCTGGCCCGGGATGCTCGTAGTCAAGGACCGGCGCTGCCAAGCAGCCATCGGCTCCGATCAACGCACCAGATGCACCGTGCGTGGTTACCGAGATTGCCCCAATCCCGTGATCGGCATGAAACTTCGCAAGAGCGTTCAGGAGGAAATCCCAATGCCTGTCGACATCGAAGTGCGGATAGGGCGGCCCAGGCAGCACGGTGTTCGGTCGGGTGACAACCGCAATTTCGGTCATGTCTTCCGCATCGACTAGCGCGAGCTTCACATTCGTCTTTCCGACATCGATGACTGCTATTCGGCGGACGGTCATGGCATGTGAAAGACGGGCGTGAGCGGAACCGCCACAGGTTCGCCGTCGGGGTGGGTTTCCATGATGTCCGCCATGTGGGCCCACCAACGTCTCATGATCTCGTTGCTTGGAAGGCCGTCCATCCCGTGGCCGTCGGTGCGCCAGAGAACCCCGAAGAGCGTGTTCGTGTCTTCGTCCAGGTGGATGGAATAGTCCGAAATGCCGGCTTCTCTCAGCAGGTGCACGAGTTCCGGCCAGATTTCGTCGTGACGCTTCCTGTATTCGTCGCGACAGCCCGGTCTGAGACGCATCTTGAACGCATGCTTTTCCATCAGGACTGCCTGCGCCCGGTCCAGAGCCTGGGCAAGGCGATGACCGAGATCAGCAGCGCACCGATCACGATCGACATCACGATTCCCGGCACGTTGAGCAAACCCAGGCCGAAAGTCACGAGCCCCATTACGACGGCGGCGATGACGACGCCTGGAATCGAGCCGGAGCCGCCAAGGATGCTGACGCCGCCCAGCACGACCATGGTGACGATTTCTAGTTCCCAGGCAAAGGCGATGGAAGGTCGCGTCGAGCCCAGGCGCGACGTCAGGCAGATTGCGGCCACTCCGGACATGAGGCCTGTCAGAAGGAACAGGACGAACTTCACGCGCGCCACCCGGATGCCTGAGAACAGGGCTCCGGTCGCGTTGTTGCCGATGGCGTAGACCGCCCGGCCAAAGTTCGTCC
>VXPN01000312.1:1911-3432 GCA_009839535.1 Boseongicola sp. SB0662_bin_57
ATCTCTCCGGAGATGATCAGGAGCGCCATGGCAAAGGCGATCATCGCCTTTTCCGTGAAGTTGAAGGTCGCGTCCGATAGGTTCCACGCGTCGAGGAAGTAGGGAGAGGCAAGGCTGTTGGCGACGAAAATGACAACGGCGACCAGCAACAGGAGGCTTTCCCAGCTCCTGAGCCGGCGTTCGAGAGGCGATCGAAAGCGATCGGGAATGTGCCGGCCGGAGGCGTTCATGCGGCGTGCTCCGCGCGCTTGAGGATGATGCGGCCCCGTTCGCGGTTGGCTTGGGCGTTGAGCGCGACCGCAATGATGATCGCGCCACCCGAAATCGCGAGTTGCCAGAATGGCGAGATGTTGACAACTGGCAGTGCGTTCTTGATGACGCCGAGAAAGAGCGCGCCCAGAAGCGCCCCGGGAACGGAACCGATGCCGCCCATGATCGAGACGCCGCCGATCACGCAAGCCGCCACTACGTCCAGTTCAAAGCCGCCGGCGATGTCCACGTATGCCACGGCAAAGCGCGAGACCCAGAGATAGCCCGTCAACCCCGCGATGCCGCCCGAGATCGTGAAGGCCCAGAACTTCGTGCGTCCGACGTCAATTCCGACGTAGGCCGCCGCGTTGGGGTTGCCACCCACGGCATAGAAGGCGCGGCCAAGCGTAGTGCGAGTCATGATCACGGAAAACAGGACGACCACGGCAACCGCGGCCCAGGCAAGCACCGGAAGGCCGAGAAGCTCGGTCCGGGGAAATGCCTTGAATGCGTGGGTCATCTCGTGACTGTTGACCCACTTGCCTTCGGTCAGGAGAAAGATGGTCCCTCGGAAGATCGTCATGGTGCCCAGCGTCACAACTATAGGCGGGATGTCGAGCTTCCAGACGAGGACGCCGTTGATCATGCCCAGGATTGTGCCGAATCCGGTGGCGACAAGCAGAATTGCAACGATCGGTGCGTCCGGGACCGCAAGGTTGGTCATCGCCGCGACCATGCCGGAAAGCGCAAGGTTGGCGGCGACCGAAAGGTCAATGCACTTGGTCAGGATCACGACCATCTGGCCAATGGCCAGCAGTATCAGCGGCGAGGTGTCGTTGAAGACCGCCACGAGGTTCGCGGGTTCCACGAACCCGGGAAAGCGCGTTGACACCAGGCCGAGCAGCAATGCGATGGCCACCAGCAGCAGCATCTCCCGCGAAGCGACAATGCGTCTCATGCGTTGGCCTCCCGTATGCCCGCTGCGTGATGAATGAGGGTTTCCGGCCTCAAATCTGCCCCCGTCAATTCAGCGGCCATCCGCCCCTCGCGCATGACGATGACACGATCGCACATGCCTAGAACCTCCGGGATTTCCGAACTTACCATGATGACCGCGAGCCCTTGGGCCGCGAGTTCCGCCATGAACGCGTGCACGGCGGCTTTCGACCCGATGTCGATGCCTTTGGTCGGCTCGTCCAGGATGATGATTTTCGGCTTTGTGGCAAGCCATTTGGCGATCACCACCTTTTGCTGGTTTCCGCCGGAGAGATC
>VXPN01000497.1 GCA_009839535.1 Boseongicola sp. SB0662_bin_57
CCTCGCACGGCATCGCCTACGAGACCTTTCGCGACTACGTCAAGCGGGGCTGGCTTGAACGTGTTCACCGTGGCGTCTTCCGCCGCCCCGCTCCCGGTCCGTCGGCATCAAGCACCATCGACTGGAAAGTCTGCCTACTCTCCATGCAGCATATTATGCGCTACGGCATCCATGTCGGCGGCACGGCTGCACTCTCTCAACAAGGCTACGATCACTACCTGCGTCGAGGCAACAACGCCCAAGTCTGGATCTATGGCGACACAATCCCCAACTGGCTGACCAAGCTGCAGCTTGACGCCTCGGTTGAGACGCGCAAGGCAACTCTTTTTGACGACCCCACGCTTGCCCTCACAAAGGAAGAGATCAATTCAACAAATGCCCTGCCCTGGGACTGGCGCTTGAGAGTGTCAGTACCCGAACGAGCAGTCATGGAAGCCATGGATGAACTGCCGGGCCAAGAGACCTTTCACAACCTCGACATGATCCTTGAAGGATTGACGACATTGCGTCCAAGGAAAATTGCGGCACTCCTGCGCAGCTGCAGGAAGATCAAGGTCAAGCGCCTCTTCCTCGTGTTCGCTGATCGATACGATCACCCTTGGCGAAAGCACCTCGATCCCGATGACTTCAACCTCGGAAGTGGCGATCGCGCCTTGGTCAAAGGAGGCAAAATGCACCCGGGCTATCGGATCATGGTGCCGAACGAACTTGCAGAATCGGAAGCCGAAATTGGCATGGGTGGCCCTGCTTGTGCGGTTGCTACCATCTAGCGAAAAGTGAGGTATTCGCACTCAAGGGCGGGACCGCGATCAACCTGTTCTGCCGCGACCTGCCACGCCTCTCGGTCGACGTCGATTTGACCTGTCTGCCGATCAAGGAGCGTACGGAGAGCCTGGTCGAAATCAACGAAGCAATGGATTGCATTGCCGGTGCAATCGAAGACGGCATCAAGGGCGCAGCGCATCCTGGCGGTTGGGGGCGGCGGCACCAGCGTGCTTGCCCGATCGAATGCTGTCGAGATCAAGATCAAGACATCGCCTGTCACGCGCGGTGTCGTCCATGACCCGGGAACCCGCCCGGTGTCTGAAGAGGTCGCGGACGCGTTCGGCTTTGCAGAAATGCAAGTCGTCTCATTTGAAGACCTGTTTGGTGGCAAGCCGGAAGTGTTCAACTCCGTCCAGAATTGCCAAGCTCGACACTTCTGGACCCGTTTGAACAGGGTCCGACTTCCGCCAGGACTTCAAGCAAATCCAGAAGCTGTTCGAAATCGCGCTCGCCAAGTCTGGCACGAAGGTCCTCCGCAATGGCCAGTGCAGCTTCACGATTGTCGGACAACACCCTTCGGCCTCCAGACGCTATCCCGATGACCTTCCGTCTGCGATCGGACGCCGACGTTTCCCTGGTCACGAGCCCGTCAGCCACCATTGACTGCACGATCCGTGTCAGGCTCGACGCCATCAGGCCGGCTTCCCTGGCCAGTCGCGACGCATCCATCGGGCCGAACTCGTCCAGGACGCGCAGCACGCGCCACTGCTGCTCGGTCATCCCGGTCCCCGCCAGCATCTCCCGGACCGGCGCCATGACAACCTCCCGTGCCCGGATCAGCGCGATCGGCAGCGATCGGCGAGTTGACGGGAGCGCGACATTTTCGTTCGGCATCGGATTGAACCTTGACAGGACAACAGCCTTTCCTTAACATCTCAATTATTGATATGTCAAGGAAGTGCGATGCCGCACGTGATCGTGGAATACTCGGCCAATCTCGAAGAGGCGATCGATGTCGGCAGCCTCTGCAGCCATCTCAGGCAGGCGGCGGCAGCCATCGAAGAGATCGCGATGCCGGGCGTCCGGGTTCGCGCCTATCGGGCGGACCATCACGCAATCGCCGACGGCGCTGACGGGCACGGATTCATTGACATTTCCGTCCGCCTTCGCGGCGGCCGCCCCGACACCGTCAAGGACAAGATCGCGAGGGAGGTCTTTGCGGCCGCCCGCGAGTTCGTCGATCCCTACATGAGCGGGAACTCCCTGGCCCTTTCGCTGGAAGTCCGCGACATCGACCCAAAGCTCTCCCCGAAAACCGGCACGACTCGCGACCATCTGAAAGGCAGCCAATGACCCTTTCTGCCAATCTCAAAGCGCTTGACGGGCATCTTGAACGGTTCCGGACGGGCGGCGTTCCAAACCGGATCGGCGGCAGGGACCACGACGGTTCCGGCGGAACCTTCGCCACTGTCTCGCCGGTCGACAAGAGCAGGATCTGCGATGTTGCGCTGGGAACGTCCAGGGACATCGACGCTGCCGCACGTGCCGCTCACGACGCCTTTCCGACCTGGCGTGACCTGCCTGCGAAGGAACGCAAGGCCATCCTCATCCGCGTCGCCGAAGCGATCGAGGCACGCGCCGAGGAAATCGCGCTTTGCGAATGCTGGGACACCGGGCAGGCCTATCGCTTCATGTCAAAGGCCGCGCTCCGTGGCGCCGAGAACTTCCGCTACTTCGCCGACCAGGCCGTCTCCGCGCGGGACGGGTACAACCTCCCTTCGCCCGGGCTTGCGAATGTCACCACACGCGTGCCAATCGGCCCGGTGGGCATCATCACGCCCTGGAACACGCCCTTCATGCTCTCGACGTGGAAGATCGCGCCGGCCCTCGCCGCGGGCTGCACCGTGGTCCACAAGCCGGCCGAACTGTCGCCTCTTACCGCCAGGCTGCTCGTCGAGATTGCCGAAGGCGCCGGCCTGCCGGCAGGCGTTCTCAACACCGTCAACGGCTACGGCGAGGGCGCAGGCAAGGCGCTTTGCGAGCATCCGCTCCTCAAGGCCATCGCCTTCGTGGGCGAAAGCGCGACCGGCAAGCTGATCGTCAGGCAGGGCGCCGACACGCTCAAGCGCGTGCATCTGGAACTGGGCGGAAAGAATCCCGTGATCGTCTTCGATGGCGCGGACCTTGAACGCGCCCTTGATGCGGTGATCTTCATGATCTACTCGATCAACGGCGAACGGTGCACGTCGTCCTCGCGCCTTCTGGTGCAGGATTCCATCCGCGAGGAATTCGAGGCCCGGCTGGTCGAACGCGTGAACAGGATCAAGGTCGGCCACCCGCTGGATCCCGCCACCGAAATCGGACCCCTCATAGCCGAAGATCACTTCCGGAAGGTCACGTCCTACTTTGACATCGCGACCAGCGAGGGCGCGACGATCGCCGCCGGCGGCGCTGCGGGCGACCCGGCGGGCTACTTTGTCCAGCCGACCCTGTTCACCGGCGCGGACAGCGGCATGCGCATCGCCCGGGAAGAGATTTTCGGCCCGGTCCTGACCTCGATCGGGTTCGCGGACGAGGACGAGGCGCTGAATCTCGCCAACGGCACGGATTACGGCCTGGCCGCATATGTCTGGACGAACGACCTGGCGCGTGCGCTCCGCGTCA
>VXPN01000492.1 GCA_009839535.1 Boseongicola sp. SB0662_bin_57
CTTCGGGCACGAATATGTTGACGAAGGCCATGATCATGAGGTCGGCGTTGAACACCGCGAGGTCCTCGAGCGCCGCTTCGTCATTGAAGTCGCCTGGCTGCAGCACCGGGAGAGACTTCTCCAGGGCAAACTCCTTGATCGGGTCGACCGGCCTTCCTTCGCGATCAGGTTCGCAATAGACCGCGACGACCTCGTCGCGACCTTCCTCGAGAATGCGGGCGAGGCAGTCCTTGCCGAACGCCTGCTGGCCCATGACGATCACTCGCATTCCGTTCTCCATCCGCTGCCGACGGGAGACAGGTTTGCCATTTCGGCGGTCACTCGGCCGCCTCCCTGTGCACGTCCCCCACGGCGCCGCTTTCGAGCACGCGCACCAGGTCGTCGCCTTCGTAGCCTAGGTCCCCGGTCAGGATCTCTTCCGTGTGCTCTCCGAGCAGTGGCGAGCGGATCACTTCCGCGGGGCTGTCGGACAGCTTAATTGGGCAGCCGACCGAGACATACGTTCCCCGTTCGGGATGTTCGACGTCGACGATGGTGCCTGTCTCGCGAAGACCCTCGTCCTCCATCAGTTCCTTCATCGACAGGATCGGTCCGACGGGGATGTTCAGCGGGTTGCAGATCTCCATCACCTCGAACTTTGTCTTCGTCATGGTCCACTGCTCGATCCGCGCGAAGATCTCGTTGAGCTTGTCGAGCCTTTCCGGCGGAGTGGCATAGCCCGCCTTCGCCTTCCATTCAGGCTCGCCGATGACATCGCAGACCTGTTCCCAGACGGCAGCCTGGGTGATGAAGTACGTGTATGCGTTGGGATCGGTTTCCCATCCCTTGCATTTCAGGATGCGTCCCGGCTGGCCGCCGCCGGAATCGTTCCCGGCTCGCGGCGTGGCCTCGCCAAAGGGGATGCCCTCCCCATACTGGCTGTATTCCTTGAGCGGCCCTCGTGCCAGCCTCTGCTGGTCGCGCAGCTTGACCCGGGTGAGGTTCAGGACGCCGTCCTGCATCGCGGCCGAGACTTTCTGGCCACGCCCGGTCCTTTCACGCTGATAGAGTGCCGTCACGATGCCGAGGCAGAGATGCAGGCCGGTGCCGCTGTCGCCCACCTGGGCGCCGGTCACGGCGGGCGGGCCGTCGAGGAAGCCGGTGGTCGAGGCCGAACCGCCGGCGCACTGGGCCACGTTCTCGTAGACCTTGCAGTCCTCGTACTTGCCCGGGCCGAAGCCCTTGATCGAGGCGAGGATGATGCGCGGGTTGACTTCCTGGATTCGCTCCCAGGAAAAGCCCATGCGGTCAAGCGCTCCGGGCGCAAAGTTCTCGACCATGACGTCACAGATCTCGATGAGGCGGGTCAGGATCTCCTTGCCGGTCTCGTTCTTCGAGTTGAGCTCGATCGAACGCTTGTTGTGGTTGAGCATCGTGAAATACAGGCTGTCGGCTCCGGGGACGTCCACCAGCTGCTTTCGGGTCGCGTCGCCGACGCCAGGGCGCTCGACCTTGATCACGTCCGCCCCGAACCAGGCAAGAAGCTGGGTGCAGGTCGGGCCGGACTGGACGTGGGTGAAGTCCAGGACCTTGATTCCTTCGAGTGCCTTCATGTCTAAGTCTCTCTTTGTGTCCCAGGGCCCGTTCCGGGTCGCCCGCGTTCGGCGAGGCTTCGAGCCGCCCCAGGGGTGATGTCACTTCCTGTTCACTGCGCTCTGCGGGTTCAGGTTTCCGATGCGGCCCGATTCAGTGCCGGCCTCGGGATCGATGATGGCGTTGACGAGGGTGGGCTTGCCGCTGGCAATGGCATCGCGCACGGCGCGTTCCAGGTCATCCGGACTGCGAGCGGTGACTCCTTCGCCCCCGAAGGCCTGCATCATGAGATCGTATCTGGATTCGTGCACGAACACGGTGGTGCCGGGATCGCGGCCGGTGGGATCGGCATCGGTGCCCCGGTAGATCCCCGAATTGTTGAAGACCACGACGCAGACCGGCAGCCCGTAACGGCAGATGGTCTCCACTTCCATGCCGCTGAACCCGAAGGCGGAATCACCTTCGACCGCCACGACCGGGTGACCGGTCTCGACCGCGGCGGCGATCGCGGTGCCCATGCCGATGCCCATCACGCCCCAGGTGCCGACGTCAAGCCTCTTGCGCGGCTTGGACATGTCGATGATCGACCGCGCGAAGTCCAGCGTGTTGGCGCCCTCGTTGACGAGGATTGCATCCGGATGGTCGGCGAACACCCGTTTCAGCCGGCCCAGCGCGCCGTGGAAGTCCATCGGCACGTTGTTGTTGGCGAGCCTGGGGGCCATCCGCTCGACATTGGCGGCACGCTTTGCGTAGACCGCCTCGGTCCAGTCCGGGGGCGGGGGCGCCCACTGGTCCATCTTCGCCAGCATCATGGAAAGCGTGCTTTCGATGTCACCGACCAACGGTGCGTCGATCGGCTGGTTGGAATCCATTTCCTTCGGGTCGATTTCGACGTGGATGAACTTCTTGGTGTAGCGCTCGCCCCACTGCTTTCCCTGTCCATGGCTCAAGAGCCAGTTGAGTCGCGCGCCGATCAGCATGACGCAGTCGCTTTCCTTCAGGACGAGGCTACGGGCGGCGCCGGCATATTGCGGATGGCTGTCCGGCAGAAGGCCCTTGGCCATTGACATCGCGATGTAGGGCGCGCCGGTCCGTTCAACGAATTGCCGCACGATCGCGTCGCATTGGGCGTAGGCCGCGCCCTTGCCGAGGATGAGCAACGGCTTGCTTGCGCCTTTGAGAACGTCGAGTGCCCGGTCGACGGCGTGCGGCGCGGGGATCTGCGCCGGGCTCGGGTCGACGACCTTGATCAGGCTCCTTGCTCCTGTCTCGGCATCCATGACCTGTCCGAGCAGGCTGGCAGGGATGTCGAGATAGACGCCGCCTGGCCGGCCCGAGACGGCAGCACGTATGGCGCGCGCGATTCCGACGCCGATGTCTTCGGCGTGGAGGATGCGGTAGGCGGCCTTGCACAGAGGTTTCGCGACGGCGAGCTGGTCCATCTCCTCGTAGTCGCCCTTCTGGAGATCCACGATTTCCCGCTCGGAACTTCCCGAGATCAGGATCATCGGCCAGCAGTTCGTTGTCGCATGGGCAAGACTGACGAGGCCGTTCAGGAAACCCGGCGCCGACACGGTGAGGCACACGCCCGGCTTCCGGGTCAGGTAGCCCGCGATCGCCGCGGCGTTGCCGGCATTGGATTCATGCCGGAACGAAATGACGCGCATGCGCTCGGCCTGCATCATTCGGCCGAGATCCGTCACCGGGATGCCGGGGACATGGTAGACGTTGCTGATCCCGTTCAGCTTCAGCGCGTCTATGATCAGGTGGAAGCCGTCCGTAAGCTCCTGCGTGACTTCCGTCTTCGATTCCGATCCGTCCATATCCGTCATGCTCCAGGTTGGCTGCC
>VXPN01000435.1 GCA_009839535.1 Boseongicola sp. SB0662_bin_57
ATACCTGGTCGAACATCTATGGCCGGAAGTTCTTCGAAGTCCAGGACGGTGTCACGGAGACCAATCACGGCATCATCGACTATCTGGTGGTCGCCTCGACGGATTGGCTTGACGGCCTGGATTCGGACGTGCGCGAGCAGTTTCTCCGCATCCTGAGGGAAGTCACCGAGACCCGCAACGGCGAGGCGTTTGCCGTCAACCAGCAGGCCCGCCAGGCAATTCTGGATGCCGGCGGGACAATCCGCGAACTGACACCGGAGCAGCGCGCGGCTTGGGTTGACGCAATGCGCCCGGTTTGGGACAAGTTCTCGGATGATGTTCCGGCGGCACTGATCGACGCCGCCCAAGACGTCAACATGAGCATGTAGAACCCGATGCGGGCGGGCTTCCGAGCTCGCCCGCAATGTCGCCTCGGAGAATTCAGAATGCGCGTTTCCCAGCCTGGCCTTCGTCTCGCAAACGCATCATCAGCCTGAATCTGCTGCCTCGATCCGTGCCCCGCATGCACTCAACGCCCACCCGGGAAAATTGCGGTTTCGGATGTCGGAGATGACGCATGGCTGCATGGCGCAGGCAGAAGGCAGTTCGCTCGCAACTTGATCCTTGTCATGATTGGGAAGTTCTGCTTGGCGTGCACCAGCCGCTGGCAGCCCGTCTACCGCCACTTGAGCCAGAGGGCATTTTGTGCCTAAGCGCGACGAATCTCAATACACTTCCCGAGTCGCGGAAGTCGGGTTAGCAAACTACGGGCCTCTCGACGAATGTCACGTCCATTGCAATTGGCTGCCCAGTCTTCGAGTTTTCGCCGATCTTGAACTCGACACAGTCGCCAACCGACAAGAGCTGAAATGGCTCCGTTATGCCGTCGGTCTCCTCACTCATCAGGAGATCCGGATGCACCCAACTGGAATGAAAGAAGAGATTTTCTCCTCCTCGGTCTGGCGCGATGAAACCGAAGTCCCGGCCTGACGGAAGGTTGACGATGACTCCGGTGTCGGTCTCGTCACCTTGAGACGAGACCTCCTCAGAGTGGGAGCGCATCTGCTCGCCCCCGTGAGGCTTGCTTCGAGGACTGTCGCTGGTCGGCGAACGGAACCTGCTGTCCATGAACAGCCCGTTGACGAGCGGGTCACTTCTTCGAACACGATCTTCGATGATTGTCTGCATCATTATCGGGTGAGGAACGGCGTCCAGGAGAGCTTGCGCCGTGCGCACGGAGAGATCGCCACTTGCCGACTGAACGTCCCACGCAGCTACCACGACGCTGCAATTCAGCGAGTTCAGGCGTTCGGCCAATGGGACGAAGTCGCCGTCGCCGGTAACCAGCACTATGAAGTCGATCTTCTTGGATATCGCGGCTTCGTGCGCGTCTAGCGTGAGCAAGACATCAATGCCGCGTTCGCGTACCCTTCCATCGCTCACTGCCGCCATGGGCATGAAATGCGTCGTCACTCTCGCCTTCATCAGGGCGTCATCGAACTTTCTTTCGCGCAACAGGCGCCCAGGCTCCCTGTCGGTATCTTCCGCCGCGAACCGTCCCCGATAGTAATGCGCCTCCACGATATGGCAGAAACGGGAGGGCGTGTCCTCGCCCGCCCGGTTTGCAATTTCATGCCGCAGAAAATCGTGGAATCCAGCAATCGAGATTCGGGCCTGTCGTGGATGGTGGTAGCGGTAGTAGTCGCTGACCAAGGCGAAATAGCTGCCGTCGTAGAACACGCCGATGCGAATTGTGTGCTGGGTCATTCACCCTCTCCTTCTCCGGGGGCCAGCAGTGGCAAGCTGTTGCAGATCTTTTTCAGGATTTCCCTGAAATCGTCGTCCGATACTTTGAGGTTGCCCCCGGATGGTGTGTCGAGCCTTCTGGTCGACACGGTATACACGTGATTGCACACTGCCCAGACGACCTTTCCCTTGATGGGAGAGCGGATTTGCAGCGAGTTCCGCTTGTCAGTCTGCGGTTTTCCCGAAAGAGGAACGACCGTGACGACTCCATGAAGTGTTGCCTTGCGGGAAATGACCACAACCGGACGCCTTGTAGAATTCCGGGGTCTCTGTGTGCTCGGGATTCGGGAAGTCACACCAAAAGACCTGCTTGGCTTTCGGGGCCGACTTTATCCGCAGGTGTCGTTTTCTGGGAGTCTTCGGGGTTTCAGACGTCATGATGTTCTCCGTCTCTAGGTTATTGAATGCCCCGTTTAGGGGCAGAGGGCAAAAGAAGGCTGCTTGATTGGGGCACGGCAGTTACGTGCTGCCGAGTTTGCGGCGCTGGATTTCATCGAGCAGTTCCAGAAGCAAGCCCGCAGCGACAGCCGCGATGCCCAGCGATTTGAACGGTGGAGTTGGAACAGCCGTCACGAGTGCCAACCCAACGTCAATCAGGCTGCTGTTCGTTCTGCATGTGATAGGGGAGCAAATTGAGTCGTACCGCATCGCGGGATCCTTTCGATTATTGAGGAGCCGCAAAGGCTCGATGATATTCTTTCAAGAGTGGGGCGGCGATGATGGATCACGCCGCCCACTTTCCTGTGCCCCCCGAAAGGGGAAAGCAGAATTCCGATAGCGGAACCTGTATATGTATGCGAATAATTTAGTCACTTTCTACACAAAGTCAAGCTCATTCGAAATTCATGAGCTTGACACGGGTCAGGGCTACGAACCTATTTCTGAAGTTCGCTTCGAGCGTTGCGCGATCACGGATTTCAGGGCGATACTCGTACTTGAGGTCCTGCAGCTTCGTGACCAGGTCCTCTTCATGCTTGCTTTCGGGCATGGTCACCGTCATTTCGAAACCTCGTTGCCTTCCGAAAATGTTGCACTGGCCTGAACGGCATGCCGTCCACCGTGCATGCAATCATGTGATCAAGGGTCAGACAATCTCGGAAGCGGGACCCGAAGGATCAAGTGATCAAGCTGTTTGACGACGCAGTCTTCGGGAATGACGGTCCAGGATTCGCAGGAAGCGGGGAATTGCATGTTGACCCTCTATCAAATTCCCGAACTCGAATGTAGTCCGTTTCGACACTTTCCTACCCCAATCTTCTTTGTTTTTCGGGATGCAATCGAGGTCCGGTTCGGATAGTGATCGTGGCGGAACGGGGACGTTGGCAATGCACGCGAACTGGACGGACGCGATCGAGGAAACGCTGATTGCGGCGCTTTTGGGCCTGATGACCCTTTTGACGTTTGCGAACGTCATTGCCCGGTACGTGTTCAATTCGAACATCCTCTGGGCGCTGGAACTGACGGTCTTTGCCTTCGGCTGGCTCGTGCTGCTTGGCGCGTCCTACGCGGTCAAGAAGGGCATGCACCTGGGCGTCGACCTGGTCATCAATGCAGTGCGGCCGCGTGCACGCCGCGCCCTTGGCCTGGTTTCGGTTGCTTGCTGCATTGCGTTTGCATTCCTGCTCCTGAAAGGCG
>VXPN01000289.1 GCA_009839535.1 Boseongicola sp. SB0662_bin_57
GAGGATGCCATGATTCGGGAAGGAATGGAATCTTTTGTTTTTAACTAACCACTAGACCGCCAAGCCTTACCAGGCGAGCGTCATCGCCGGCGACCCCAGCGTAGGTCACACAGAGCAGGATCCCGGCGAAAGAGAATTGAGCGTAGGCAGGGTCGCTGTTCTCGAATAACTCTTGAATTGAATCGATCAATTCGAAGGGGTCTGAAAGGCGCTCTTCCTGAACGGCCTGAATGAAGTCATTGATATCGCTGGCCTGCTCATCAAGTGTGGCGATCATTGCGTCCAGTGTTTCTGTTCCGTCAAGACCATGTTCGCAACCATCCCAACCGGCACTGAAGCGTTCAGCCATGGCAGACGTTTCGGTGACCCGGTCTTCGAGAATGCTGCCTTCACACCATGAGAGCAGGCACTCCATCGAAAGGCGCTGAAGTTGCCGGATCTGCAGCGTGAGCCAGTTGTTGCGAGCAGCAACCAGCTCTTCGGGCGGATCATATGGCTTGCCATCGTTCGACACGGACAGTGCCATGCCACTTCGAGTTTCGTGTGCGTCGACTGCCGACGAGCATTGGGTGAGGTGGTGGATGGCAAGAGCAAGAGTTGTACTTCTCCTGCCAAGCAGGGTGTTTGTGTTACCGATCTCATCCGTTGAATGGAGAGCAGACGCAAAGGCTTCCCTTTCGCCTTCGGTGATTTCTTCGGGCGACCATAGTTCCCACAGGGCCACCGCGTCATCTTCGCTTGCCGTGACTGCTTCAAGCGTCGCAAGCAGCCTGCCATAGAGTTCCTGATCCTGGCATAGCTGTGCATCCAATGCTTCTGCTAGGCGAGTTCCGGCTCCTGTTGTACGGAAGAACCCTGTGTAGCCTGGTACGGGCATCAGAAACCCGAGACCGGTGACGATCTTTGAGGCGGGACCGTACCAAAGAGCGGCAATTAGGCTTGTGGAATCCTGGACACGCTTCCAGTCCTTGAATGCCAACGGCACCCGGCCATTGCTTGAAGCGTTGGGTGGTACAGCCCCTGTACCCGGAACGCGACCGCTCGTTTCGTGAAGCTTGGCGCCCCAGGAAAACAGAACTTCAATTCTCTCTCTGAACCGGTCGATTTCATCGCGTGACGGCTCCTCTACCCCGGATTCGTCACAGAGATCATGGAACTTCCAAAACACCCACGACATCAGGGAGAACGGCCGAATGTAGTCCGTCACGTTGTTTATCGACGGGATCATTTCCGCCATCATGTCCAAGTTCACCTGACGCAGCCCGAGAAAATCGACACCGCTGTTCTCGCCAGTGCGCTGCGGGAGGAAGAACGGATGGTCAGGTGAGTGAACTGTCATGGTAGCATGTCCAGTGAGAACTTCTGGCAATGAATGCAGCGCCCTATGCGCTCCGTGCGAAAAATTGCCAATTCCTGCTTCGGGTATTGAGCGTAGCAATGGCTGCAAGCTTTGAAGTCCGGTTGCGCCTCTACGATGCGCCTTTCCCAAGCCGACCGATGCATCGACTCATGAAGCCTCTTTCCGGTATTCGACTGGAAGACCTCCCAGTCGGCGGGGACAGCTTCTCCTTCTGACAGCAATCGCACGGCATCTTCGAGTTGCTGGCGGCGCGTTCTGGTGACGAGCACGCTTTCGAGCGCAGCGCGCAAGTCGATGTCGTCGTCCCCTTGCTTGAGTGCCGCCGCGAATCCTTGATGGCTGTCTTCGATCAACGCGGCCGATGCAAAGGCATGATCGACAGTCCCGCCAAAGAACTTCTCAAGGTCATCGTGCAAGGCAACGAATTGATCGGAGTTTCGTGCTTCCGGCAACAAAGCCGCGCGGATGGCCGTTGCGGTCACGAAGTGCTGGGAAAGCGCAGTTACTGTGTCTTGCGGCACCATCACATTCTGAGCTGATCGCCTGATCCAGCTTCCCATGAATTCGAACGCGCCATCGATGTCTTCGAGTCGATGCAGCCGCATCCACATCCCGATCTCGAGCTGGATTGTCAGCAAGCCGCGCAGCCTGTCGGGGTGCTCCGCACAACCCTCGATCAATGTGTTCATGGTGCATTCGAAATCCTGAAGGCCAAGGCCATGGGCGATTTGATCGGGAGTTTGCCGCTGCATTTCGTCTTCTTCGTCTTCTGCCAGAACGGCAGAGCCAAGACCGGCTCGCATCGCCATGGTCCGAGAGCTTCCGTGACCAAGAAACATGCGCCTTAGTCGCGCGAGCGCCGCTTCAAAGCGATCTTCGGTCGACGAGCCCAACCCGACTATGGAGATCGGACCTTCAGGAAGCTCTGCCAAGGGAGCGAGTTCCTGAAGGCTGACACGAACCGTGCCTGCGGCGGTGTCATCAGTGTCCCCAGACGCACTGCCATCGTCATCTTTGGAAATCGGCAGATCGAAGACGCGCAAGTGCTTTTCGGCGAACATGCTCAAATAGTCGAGCAACGCCTGGATGTCATCGTCGCTGCCCTCGCGTCTCATCAAGCGACTCATGGCTCCGGCCGTCAGCCTGCGACGCGCACCAACGCCAAGCAGCATTTCATTGTGAACCCAGCCGCGGGCCTCGCGCCCGTCACGTTGCAAGACGATCTGCAGCGCAGGCGACTCCCCGAATGCTTCAAGCGTCCCATTGACGACAGAGAATGCACCATCATCTCCGAGCATTGCTTCTCCGTCGTGGGATTTGCCGTCGGCCTGAACGACACGGAAACCCCATTTTCCACCGACGTCCTGAAGGCTGATCAGCTGACCGTCGAGCCGCCCGGGATCGTTTCGATCAAAGCTCGCATAGACGACTTCGGATTGCCAAAGCCCCGATGGAAGGGGTTTGGCGGGCTCAAAAGGGGGCGGATTGCAACTCGCCCAATCAAGTGCGTCTTCCGACTTTCGGACTCTGCGCAGCACGCCAAGCTCAACATTGTCGGTCGTCGCTAGGGCCTTCGTCGTCGCGTTGAAACTGCCTGTCAACAGCAGCGTCTCGCCTGGGAACACACATTCGATCCACTTCGCATGGACGAAGCGATTTCCGCCGATCTTCGGCCTTTGCGCCAGAACGGCGCGCGGCCATTCTTCAGCTTCGGCGAACGGGAACGGGCTCTTGTCTTCGTCTGTGACAGCCACGACCCCGGCTTCAGCATCCATTGCATCGAGAAGCGATCGCACCGCTTCTCCGTGCCGATCGTGGTAAGGCGAGACAACCTTCACACGGCTACACGCACCCAATCCGGCCGCGGCTTCGCCGAGTTGCTCGATGCCTGATCGCTCGATCGGGTGGATCAGGCGAACAGGTGTGTCAGAACTGTCCGCACCGCGTGTCGCAGCTTCCGAGGCGCGCCCCGCGAAATCATCGATCCAATCCCGACAGGCAATTCTCCCCCGTTCCACTCTGAAGTGCAACACCTGATGTAGTGTTGCGAGGCGTCGGAC
>VXPN01000481.1 GCA_009839535.1 Boseongicola sp. SB0662_bin_57
GCAATTGTCCATCTGGACCTGGCGCGTCGGCTGGCTGCGCCAGCCCATCTTTTGCTCAAGGCCGCCGAATGTCAGGCCCGTCACGCCGCGTTCCAGAAGGAAGGCCGAGATGCCGTCGGGGCCATCGCCGCCGGTGCGCGCCATGACCACGTAAGCGTCCGAGTATCCGCCGCCCGAGATGAACGCCTTTGTTCCGGAAATCTGCCATCCTTCATTCGTGCGCGCCGCGCGGGCGCGAAGCGCTGCGGCGTCGGATCCCGAGCCAGGTTCCGTCAGGCAGTAGGAGAGCAAGGTCTCCATCCTGATGACCGGTTGCAGGACACGGTTCTTCAGATCCTGGCCGCCAAGGGCTTCGATCATCCGGGCGCACATGTTGTGAATGGAGAGAAACGCGGCGACCGAAGCGCAAGCCCCGGAAAGGGCTTCGAACACAAGCGTTGAATCCAGGCGGTTGAGTCCGGCGCCTCCTGCCTCGTCGCTGATGTTCAGGCCGCCGAATCCCAATTCGCCGATGTCGAGCCACAGGGTTCGGGGAATGGTGCCGTCCATTTCCCAGTCCAGCGCATTGGGCGCGATCCTGTCGGCGCCAAATGCTCGAGCCATGTCGTAGATTGCCTGCTGTTCGTCGCTGAGCGAAAAGTCCATGGGGCGTCCTGCTGCATGGGGTGAACGCTCACGCAGTTAGCCTGCGAGTCGCCAGTTGCGCAAGCCGAGGGGTGGACCGGTGGACCGCGGGCGTTCAGGAAGACGTCCGGAGTTCAATTGCCAACGGCGGGTTCGTTCTCGCATGCCTGGGCATCGGGCTTTCCGCTCATGCCCTTCGCGTTCGGTTGAGACCGTTTCCCTGCAGCGCGTGTCCGCAACCGGAGGGGACGGAGATGGCGTCGGACACGCCACGTAGCATCAAGGTCGGACAATGGTGCCGATGAAATGTGGAATTCGCTTCGGCGAAGCAAGTGCTTCCCAATTGCAGTGCACCGCTCAAGCCTGGAGCGAGCCGCCTGACTCAAGAATCCGGACGTTGGCTGGATGTTCCTGCCAGGCGTGGTTCTGCGACCCTGCCGATGGATCCCGCCACCCGAGTGTCAGCAAGAGCAGCCGGTCGATTTGACCAAGGTAGATGCCGCCGGGAGCGAAGCGACGCGATCAGGCCGTGTTCGGCAGGCGGATCTCCCTTGCCGTCGCCGTTCCGACTTGCTTCCACGAAGGCCGCCTGTCCGACGTCCCGGGGAGCGACACGTTGCACACGAGGCGGGGCGAAGCGGTTTTTCAGAAGGGCCACGACTCGGAGAATCCTCCCTCGCGGGGCGGCAGCTGAGTCCGTCTGGACGCCGGGTCTGAACCGGACGTCGTCCTTCGTGTCGTCGGGCGGCGGTTTCCGGCCTGGTGACCTTGAGCATTCGGCGCGCCAAGGATATTCTTGGAGCGACGGCAGGCGCCTTCATTCCACTTTGAACCGGAGCGGGACATGCGGCATCGCCATCTTGTAGACACGGATGCCGCTGCGCGGTCGCCGACGGCGATCGACGACATCATCGCGCGGGGACTTTGGCAGGACTGGACGATGCTTCGCCGGTGGTGCATCGAGCAGCCGTCCCTCCTGGACGTCGTGGAACGTGTCTGCGCCATGCATGTCGGCGATCCCGGGGCGCAACGTCACCACTTCTGGCTGGCTTGGGCGCAGGCGCATCGCCATGCAGCATCCTGACTGGGAGAAGGTCGTTTCCGCCGCAGCACGCTTGCAGCGGCATTTTCCGGACGCGGTCCTGGTTGGCGGAACCGCGGCCAGCCTTCATTCCGGACATCGTTTTTCCCGTGACGCGGATCACGTGCTGACCGATCTCCGGGAACGGTTTGACGAGGTTCTCGCGGACCTGGAGTCCGTGGCCGGCAGGAAGACCGCTCGCATCCGTCTGCCCGTCCTGATCCTGGGTTCGCTTGACGGGATCGAGACCGGTGTCAGGCAGCTCGTGCGCAGCCAGCCGCTGGAAACGGTCGAAATGTCGTGCAACGGCGAGAAGGTCGTCGTTCCTTCCCTGGCCGAGACGCTGCGCATCAAGGCTGTCCTGATCCTGAAGCGGAACGCCTTGCGTGACCATGTCGACTTCGCGGCCCTGGCTTCAAGTCTCGGACACGACGGAACGGTCGAGGCCATGTCATCGTTTGACATGCTGTATCCCCAGGATAACGGGCAGTCTGCAACGCAGCAGCTGCTGGCCCAGCTGACCAATCCCCTTCCAGGAGACCTGGGACGGGAGGGAACGCGAATATTTCGCGGTCTCGCGGAGGACCTGCAGGAGTGGAGTGCGGTCCGCGACAGGTGCAAGTCCATCGCCGTGGCGATCTTCGACGGACTGTCTGCTCCGGAATCCCTCCAGGAGAGTCCGACAGGCCGAAAGGCTGCGCAAGAGGCGGAAGGCTCGACCGGGCACGAATAGTGCCCGGCCAGACCGTTCTCGGTCGAAGGGCCGGAGAACGCGGCCCGGAGGCCAAAACAGGGAACGGCGGACCGCGGGTTTCGAGGATGCGGTCACGCGGCCGTTGGAAGCGGGGATCGAGATCCGCGTGACGCGCCGAGGCGCCGGCACGCTCTGGGAGCATGGAGACCGCTCTCCGTCACCCAGGACGCCACTGCGGCGTGTCGCTGGCAACGAGGTGCTGGACATGCGCGACTGGCCGCTGAAGAACCTGCCTTGGATCGAGCGGAGCCTCGCAAGACCGGTACCTGAAGATGCGGAACGCTCATTCTGCCTGACGTCAGCTCAAGCTGCCTCGCGGGCGGAAAGTGCACGCTCGCGGCCTTCGGTCACGGCCGGGACGGCAAGAAGGACAGGATGCAGATCGTGTACGGGCTCCTCTGCGTCGCGGACTGCTGCCCGGTCGCCGTGGAGGCCTTCCCCGGCAACGCGTCCGATCGCCGGCGGAGAACGCCGGGGTCCCGGAGCGCGCGAGGGCCAAGGCGACACGAAGCGGACCCCCCGACGGGCCGCCGGTCCACGGCTTCCGCACGCTGCTCGACGACCACTCGGGCAAGTCACCGGTCCAACTGCCCCGGCCGGCCACGGCACAATCCTGCTGAGCGTCGTCGCCGCGCCCACAGGGTTCAGAAAGACGTTGAAAAACAGAAGGCTGGTTGCGGAAAAGCGCTTTCGCCTCCCCCTGAAGCTCCACCTGGTGCCGTGCCTGCCTTACACCCTCATTCCAAGCCGGTTTGCGACCAGCAGAACTACGCAGACCGAGAACGCTATCCAATGGACTTGTGGAACAATGATCAGGCATCCAAGAGCAGCGATGATGCGGATGGCAATCCCTGGCCATGACAGTCGTGACGTATCGAAGCCCGCCAATGCCGATGACAATGTCAGGATCGCCACGACGACGCGCACAAGGGTCAAGACGAAGT
>VXPN01000440.1 GCA_009839535.1 Boseongicola sp. SB0662_bin_57
GCTCGACCAGTCCGGCGTCGACCAGCTCGGTCGCCCAGCCGGACGCGAAGACACCAACGTCGATCGAGTTTGTCCCAGTTGCCCAGTCGGTAAGGATCTTCTGGAACAGTTCCGCAAACGGGACCTCGTTGACGCGGATCTCCGCGCCGGTCATGGCCGTGAACTCCTCGCCGCGTTCGACGAGGCGCTGCGCAATGACGGGACCCGGACGCGTCAGGATCTCGACCGTGACGCCGCTGTAATCCTGAGCGCTTGCAGGCGCCGAAATTGCAAGGGCTGAAACGAATCCGAGCCCGATGGATGCTTTCTTCATTGAGTTTTCTCCCAGATTTGGTGAGAGCAATTGAAACTGCCGATTTCCCATTACGTCAAGAGAAGTCTTCCATTGGTCCGGCGACGGCGTTGAAATTCCGGGCCATGGCGGCAGCTTCCTGCGAATCCAGCCGTCCCGCCCTTGCGTTGGTTCTCCTGGAATTGCGGGGTTCAACCTTGACGATCCAGCCGTTTGCCGCTCCTGCGGCGCACGGGCGCATCGCGTTCCCGATCCCGCTGGTGCGGACCTGCAGCGACCCCGGCCACCCCGGTGAACTTCCCTTGCTTGCATGCCGACAAGGCACGTAGCCGCTTGCTGCAACAAAGGTTCGTTGCCCTGAGGTCACAAGCTTCCGCGGCATGCACAGCTGGCGGACTTGCCGGTCCCGACGCTTGCCAAGGAACCGAAGTCCTCAGCTGGAGGACCTTATTCGCGATTTGAAGGCAAGCAGCCCTTCCTTGACCTATGGTTCAACGCTGCGGCGCCATGACCCGGAAACCGGCCTGGACCGCGGAGGATGCTCGCATCAAGCGTCGCAGGGATGCCGTCCGGCGGATGCGTTTGCATCGCGATTCAGGGCGCTGGCCTGACCGCCCAGTCCGGACCTCGCGGGATGCATTGGCGAAATCTCGGGGAGCGCACCTGCAAATCCGCGTTGGACAGGGTGACGCACCGGATGAACTGTCATCGACGGTCGGCGTTCAATGGCCATGCGCCTGTTTCAAGCGACATTGTGTGCTCAGCCCGTTTCAGGGTAGGCACAAACCGGGTCATGCACATCCGCTGCCAGATCGCAATTTAGGGAGGGCACGCTTGAACACATGCAGGATGAAATCGCGACATCTCCTGGAATCGAACTGACGGCTGTGCAGCGGCACCGGGTCCTTGATGCCACGTCCTTCGAGTCCATGCGCAAGATCAACGACAGGTTCTGCCCGGTGCCGCAGGCATTCTGGACGGTTCCGGGGGGAAAGGTCATTCGCATGGGTGCTGTCGGGGACGGAAGGGAGTTCTTCTCCGCTCCCGCGATTGCCCGTTTCCGCCACGCGTCGGTGAACGGGCCTGCTCGGGAGAACAGCGATTTCCCCCACTGCGGCTTGCAGTCGGTGAGATCGGAGACCGTTTCGTGAGATCGCTCGATTTTGACTACGTAATTGTTGGCGGTGGCTCTGCCGGGTGTGTGCTCGCCGCTCGAATGGCTGCGGAAGGCGGCGGGACGGTAGGGTTGCTGGAACGAGGCCGAAAGGATTCGAGCCGCTGGGTTCACATCCCGGCAACTTTTTTCAAGGCGTTGCAAAGCCAGGACTCAGATGTGGTGATCTCGGAACCCGACGACTCGCTGGGCGGCCTGCGGTTTCCAGTGCCGCAGGGCAAGGTTCTGGGTGGAGGCTCTTCGGTGAACGGCATGCTGTACATGCGCGGGCAGGCGCGGGACTATGACGATTGGGCCGAAGACCATGGTTGCAGAGGCTGGAGCTACAGGGATGTTCTGCCCGTGTTTCGAAAGCAGGAAAGAAACAGGCAGTTCGACAACGAGTACCATGGCCGCGATGGCAAGCTTGTGGTTGACGGACCGTCTGCACCGCATCCTGTCTCGGAACGGATCATCGAGGCTGCCGTTTCGGCCGGGGTTCCCAGGACAGATGACTTCAACGGCGCAAGACAAGAGGGCACGGGCTGGTATCAGGTCACGGCCACCGACGGTCAGCGGCAGTCATCGGCGCATTGCTTTCTGAAACCTGAACTGTGGCGCGAGAGCCTCTCGGTTCTTACGGATCATGCCGCAATGCGAGTTCGGATCGAAAACCGCCGCGCTGTTGCTGTCGAAGCCAAGGACGACGGCGGGCGGGATGTCCTGATCCGTGCCGCCCGAGAGGTTGTCCTCACTGCGGGCAGTTTTCACTCGCCCAAATTGCTGATGTTGTCGGGCATTGGCCCACGGGACGTGCTGGACCGCCACGGGATCGAGATCGTTCACGAGGCCGATGAAGTCGGGCGGAACTATCAGGATCATGTCGGAACGCCCGTAACCTGCCGCCTGTCCGGAACCCAGGGGCTTCATGGTGCGGACAGGGGGGTGTCGGCAATCATGCACGCCATGGACTATTTCGTTTTCCGGCGCGGACTCTTGACGTCGAACCTTCTGGAGGCGGGCGCTTGCGTGGACACTTCCGGTGAAGGGCGGCCCGATGTGCAGTTCAACTTCGCCCCCTTTGCGCCGGGCGCGCCGGGCAAGCCTCCGCTGGAATTCCACGCGCTTCAGGTGCACCCGATGACCATGCGGCCGAAATCTCGCGGGCGTATCGGGCTGGCGTCAACAGATCCCTTCGCCGCGCCGAAATTCGAAGCGTCCGCCCTGAGCCATCCCCATGACATGGACACCTTGCGACGGGGTGTGCGGCTGGCGCGGAAGATCTTGCAGCAGCCGGAACTGAAGGAGATCACTGGCGAGGAAGTCTGGCCCGGACCGGATGTCAGTTCGGCTGTCGGATCAAACAGGCTGGACGACGCCATCCGCAAGCAGGCCCGCACGATTTACCATCCCGCGGGCACCTGCCGGATGGGGCCAACAGAAGGCGCGGTGGTGGATCTGGAATTGCGCGTGAACGGGATCGAAGGGCTGCGCGTTGCCGATTGTTCGGTCATGCCAACGCTTGTGTCCGGCAACACGAATGCACCGACGATGATGATCGCGGACCGCGCAGCATCGTCAATCCTGAACGATCACGGCATTCAGGATTGAGGAGGAACGGCTCTTCGCGGCTCGCAAACATGGCCTGGCTCAGGTGGAGCTTCGTTCCTCGGAGGCCTTCATTCCTTCCGCAGCCGGTCCGGGGGGAGGCTCGTTCGGTCGTCATGCAGGCGTTTCATCCGTTTCCGCCCGCTATCTTGTCCGCAAGCAGCGCGTTCACCTGTTTCTGCGCCTCGACATGAGCGATATGGCCGATTCCCGAAAGCTTCACCAAGGTTCCCAGCTTCTCGATCCTTTCCGGATCCGGCCTTGCCACGTTGTCCTCCGTGCCCCAGATCACCGTGATGTCCAGCCCGCATTCGGCCACCCTTGGCAGGAGGGCGCAGAGTTCGGCATCT
>VXPN01000452.1 GCA_009839535.1 Boseongicola sp. SB0662_bin_57
GGTCCGGGGGGCCACCGCCCCCCGGCAAGAGAGCCAGAAACCGCCGCGCAGCGGCGACCGATTCGGGCCGCGCCAGCGGCCGTTTTCCGGGCCGTTTTCCGGCGGTTTTGGAGATTCTCTTAGGATACTTAGGATACGCTAGTGCACTTTTCGCGATTCCGGCAGTTAATTCAACTGGTTGATTGAATTTCCGCAAGTTTGACAGTTGTCTGTCAGACAACTAAAGTTGTCCCACAGACAACTATCGAGCTTTTGGGGAGGTTTCCACATGGCCAGAATTTCCATGAACGAGCTGCGCAAGATGGGGGTGTCCCAGGAGGACATCGACATGGCCCGCGCGACGCAGGCCGCGCAGCGCCGCACGGGGTCCCCGGTGCAGTCCGTGGCGGTCCTCGTCGGGGCCGTCGAGCACCGCCGCCGGAAAGGGTCCGGGAGGGACGGTCCGGCGGACTTCACGGCCCGCGCGCTCCGCCGTCGCGGGACCTACGACCAGGCGGCGCTCCTGCTCGACCAGCAGGCGCTTGCAGAGCGCAGCCCGGAGCGGGCAGTCAGGGCGCGGGAGGCCGCCGGGATCGCGAAGGAGCTCAGCTCCGCCGTGCAGCTTGAATTCGACTTCTTTGGAGGGGGCAACGTGAGCATAGCATTCCAGTACCAGGACGCCGTGACGGAGCGGCTCTTCGAGACCGCACCAACAACTGCAGCAGCGAAGGAGGCGCTTTCGATCCTCTGGACGATCTGCCGTCACCTCGGATGGCAGACATACACCTGCGACAAGACCGCGAGCCAGCTCTGCGAGATCACTAGAACCGACAAGGCGCGCATGGCGCGGGCGCTCAACCTGCTCGAGGACGTGGGGGCGATCCGGCGCGTGAAGCGGGGCCGGGTGAAGCTGATAACGGTGACGCCGGAAGGGGCCTTCCGGGGCGACGTCAACCAGCACGGGAAGGCGGTCGAGCGCTACAAGCTGGACGTGATCGACGGCGGGCGCTCCGATGGCTGAGCTTTCCGACTGGATCACGATGGGCGGCGTTGTCGCGATCTTCGCCTTCCTGTGGAACGCGCACCGCGACATGCGCCGCGACATGGCCGATCTCCGGAAGGACATTTCCGGCGAGATGGCCGACCTGCGCGAGCGCATGGCCCGCCTTGAAGGTCTCTTCCAAGGGTTCGTGGGACGGCAGGACAAGCCCCCTGCCGAATAGCCCGCACGGCCTCCGCCCCTCGACCGGGGGGGGCGGATCGCGGCCCGCCCGTTGTTCCCGGTTCTTCCCTCGGACCCCCCGATTCGGGCCGAAAACGGCCCTGAACAGCCCTTGAAACAGCCTCTCTCGTCGAGCTGAGGGCCGTTTGCCTGGGCAATCACCCGCGAGCGAAACCTCAGAGCCACGAAACCCCTGCAAACAAGGGCTTTTGCCGTCAGCGGACGGGAACACATTCGGAGCGCATGCGGCGAATGTGTAATCGTGCCTGCGTCGAAATTCGGCGACAGCGACGATCTGCGGGCGGATGCTCCGGCACGGGGATCGAGGCCGGGACGATCGAACGGGGGATCCCCGGCAATGTGCCAGCTGGCACATAGCGCCGGATCCTGCCCGCCGGGATCCGCGCGGTCCGTCCAGCTGGCGGCCCGGCCCGCGCCGGTCGACGTGGCCGGGATCGGGCCGGATCGCGGGCCGCCCGTTGTTGCTGGCTCTTCCCTCGGACCACCCGATTCGGGCCGAAATCCGCGCCGGACCGGTCCCGAAACGGCCTCTCTCGTCGCGCTGAGGGCGGTTTGCCTGGGCAACCGCCCACGAGCGAAGCCTCAGAGCCGCGAAACCCCAACGGGGCAAGGGTTTTGCCCTCGGCACACAGGGAAGCATTCGGAGCGCAAGCGACGAATGCTTAATCGTGCCTGCGTCGAAATGTTGGGACAGCGAGAGTCTCAGCGGGCGGATGCTCCGGCTCAGGTTCCGAGGTCCGGGCGGACCGCCCAGGCGGATGTTTGGATCGCCGGAAACGAACACGGACCGGCACGGGGTCCGGGCGGGGCCTGGTCCGGGAAGTCGATGGAAGTTCCTGGAAGCGGGCCGGGCGGATCGCCCGGCGGTTCGTCCAGTCCGGTCCCGGCTGGACGCCGGGGCCACAGGCTGGGGACCTCGTGGCCCGCCTGAACGTTTGGACCACGGGACGGGCGGGCCGGACACGACCCTAGTCCGGGCCGGACGGCGCACGCAAGCGCCGGGATCGGGCCGGATCGCGGGCCGTTCCGTTGTTCCCGGTTCTTCCCTCGGACCCCCTGATTCGGGCCGAAACCGGCCCTGTGCCGCCCTCGAAACGGCCTCTCTCGTCGCGCTGAGGGCCGTTTGCCTGGGCAATCACCCACGAGCGAAGCCTCACAGACGCCAAACCGCTGCAAACAAGGGCTTTTGCCCTCGGCACACAGGGAACCATTCAGAGCGCATGCGGCGAATGGTTAATCGTGCCTGCGTCGAAATGTTGGGACAGCGAGAGACTCAGCGGGCGGATGCTCCGGCTCCGGGATCGGCTGGCATCGAGGCCGGGACCGGGGGCGGGGGCGGGTCGTCCGGTCGGATGTTTGGATCGCCGGAAACGAACACGGAGCTGCGCGGGGCCTGGTCCGGGAAGCCGGGGGAAGTTCCTGGGAGCGGAGCGGGCGGATCGTCCAGTCCGGCCTCGACTGGACGCCGGGGCCGGGAAGCGGCGCGGCCCCGCCAAGCACCTTGGGCAGGATTGTCCGACGGGCCGCGCCGCCGGCAGCGGTCTGGATCGGATCGCCGGGGCTGGCAACCGGTGGACGCCCCCGCAGGACCGTCCCAGAGGCCCCCAGATCGCCGCTGAGGCGGCTCCGGCACGGGAAACGCCCGGGCACCCCGTGCGCCCTCTCCGGCGCTCTCCGGGCCTTTGAGAGGCTCCGGGAGCCGTTTCCGGGCCGCGCCGACCCCCGGAACGGGCCGATTCAGGACCTGAGCGCCGGTTTCCGGCCCGCTGAGCGCCGTTGCCGGGTTCCCGGACCTCCCGCCCCGGACCCGCCCCGGCGGCTCCCTGCGGCGCTCCAGGCGCGTCTCCGGGGCCGGGACCGCGCCGATCCGAACCCGCGGCGCGGCCTCCCCCGGCGCCCCGTGCCGGAACATCCGCCCGCCGATCAGCTCCGATCGCCGCAAGTCTCGGCAGGCACGTATACGCATTCGTCGCTGGACGCTCCGAATGGCTTCCTGTGTGCTGACGGCAGGAGAGGACCAGGCACGGCCTTTCGGCTTGTCCGGTGGTCGGGGTTGGGGACCGGCCCCGAAGCCTCTCCCCGGCGTCCTGACGGCCTGTGCGAAGCCCTCCGTTCCGGGTGCGGCCTCCCCGTCCGGTCACGGACCCTTTTCATCACAAAATGGCACGGCCTTTCGGCTT
>VXPN01000075.1 GCA_009839535.1 Boseongicola sp. SB0662_bin_57
AAGCGTGCGCGGGTCCGCGCTTGCCGCCCGTCCCGGCCTGTGTAGAATAAGCGCCAAGCGCCGAGCGCCGAGCGCCCAACTTGCGTCTTCGTTAAAGCGGTCGTTCCGCCGGACAACGGCGGCACTGCCCTCACTCTTCTGCCGTCCGCCTTCGGGATGCCGGACACGCGCGCCTGAGCCGGGCCGCTCCGGCTCCGCCCGCCCGCGGGGCGACGGGGCCGCGTTCCGCGGCGCCCTGCGGCGCGCGGCGCTTGCGCGCATGTCCGTTGCCGTCCTCGCCGGCGCGATGGCCCTGTCTGGCTGCAAGGGGGGCGGCGGGCAATCGCCGGTCCTGAGGCCGCCGCCCCAGGCGGAGACGCCTGCGCCGTCCGATCCCCAGACCCAGGAGCCTTCCGGGACGCCGGCTGAAACGGAAACGCAGGGTCCGCCGCAATCTGGATCCGAATTCCAGGAAACGTCCGGACCCGAACCTGTCCCGCAACCACAGACGCAGCCGTCAAGTCCTGCGCCAGCGCCGGCACCCGGACCGCCCCTTCACTGGCTGCAGAACGTGCAGAACATGCCGAACTGGTGGCACAGGCGGCATTCGTTCGAAAATCTGCTTGGTTCCATTCTGTCTGGCAGAGGTTCCAACCAGCCACATACGTATCTACGGGCTGTTGGCGACATAGGGTCAAGGGCGCAGATCACCAATGACGGTCCGCACAGGACGCGGGTGCATTCGGGGTTCATCAAGCCAGGCGACTCGAACCAGTATGTCACCAGGCTGCCAACGCTGGCCGACGACATCCGGTCGACGGAAGACGCCGGGGCGATACTGTTCATTCCCGTCGCCATGCACCACGACCTTTCCGACGCCAACGGCGTGAAGAACGAGACGACCCTCTTCGGCGGCTGGATGGATCACGGCTTCTTCTTTGTGACAAACGAGGCGCGGGACGTCGAACATGCGGGCGCGTTCCCGACGAACATGGAAACGGAAGTCTACTCGACTGGCTATGCGTATTACAATCGCCCGACGTCGGGAAATGCCTGGTGGTGGGGCGCAATGGTCGGTGTCGACCATGACAAGGACGGCGGCCGGTACGGACGGTCGGTCGTCGGGAAGTCCTACATGCACTTTGAGGATTTTTCTGACCCGAACAGCCTGAACATCGCCTTGATCAACATGATCGATACGACCGAAGGCCGGGACTATCCCGACATCGTGTGGAATGACGTGTTCGTCAACGACACGGGACACTTCATCAAAGGCGGAATGGCAGGCGCTTTCCACGGCCCCGACAACGAGGAAGCAAGCGGCGTGTTCTACGAGGACGGGATCGCGGGCGCGTTCGGCGCGAGCCGGGCCATCGGGGCCGCACCAGACGGGTGATCGCCTGTCGCCGCTGCCCGTGCAGGCCATGTCCGCAGCTAACCCGTAACCGGGCTTCGGAGAGACGGGCGCTCGGGACCGTATCCGGGCGCGGAAACCGGCAACACTGGCCCAGACGCGGCCGCGCGGGAAAATGACGGCGCCGGGATCCCGACGGCCGGACGCGCAGGTGCGGCGCTGGCTCCGGAACGTGCGGGCGCTGGCCAAGGGCTGCTGGCGCGAATTCGTGGTGGTCTGACGGGCAGGGGAGCGAGGGACATGGGGCGGACGACGCAGGCGCAAGAGGACAGCAGGTCAGGATCGCCGGATCGCTCGCCTGCGGCAACGCTTGCCCGGATCCCTGCTGCGGCGATCCTGGCCTGCGGGCTTGTCGCGCATGCAGGCGATGCCACGGCCCAGACCGCCGTCTGCTCCGACGCGCCCGCAGCCGGCGAAAGGGTCGAATGCACGGAGGACAGCACGTCCACGGACGACATCGACATCCTGCTGGAGGGCGTCGACATCGACGTTGCGGCGACGGCGATCAACACCCATGCCGTGAGCGCAAGGCACGACGGCAGCGGCGACATCGACATCGACGTCACCGGCGGCGTCGACGAATCAGGCCAAGCCGTCCGAAGCGCCATCGACACGTCCGGCGTGCCCCAGGCCTATGCAGTTCACGGCTGGCACAACGGCGCCGGGGCCGTCGACATCGCCGTGTCCGGCACAACGATCAGGACAACGGGAAGAACGGGCCAGGCCGTTCATGGCCTGCACCATGGCACTGGCCGGATCCTGCTGGACGTCAGCGACACCGATATCCGCACGACGGCCAAGGACGGTTCCGGGATATATGCGCGTCACTACAGCACCGACACCGAGGAGGGCGCGAACGCCAACGTCTCGATAGAGGCGTCCTCCAGCAAGATCGTCACCGAGGGTCAGAGCGCGTACGGAATCTGGGGCGCGAGCGCAGGGCTGGGCGACGTCAGGATCACCACGACATCCAATGCCGTCACGACGAAAGGCAGGTACGCCGCCGGCATCTTCGGCTACCATCGGGGCGAAGGCGACCTGTTCGTCACGTCGACCCATGACAGGATCGTCACGGAGAACGACGAAGACGACGACGCCGGCATCGCCATCGGCATCCACGGCTGGCACCAGCTCGGGAACGGCGACGCCAATGTCAGGGTCGTCGGCGGGTACGTCAGGACTGCCGGCACCCTTGCCCCGGGCATCGTCGGCCAGCACGCCCGGTCCGGCTATGTGCCCGTGACCACGCGAGGAGCCGTGAATGTCGATGTCGAGAACTCCGTCATCGAGACAACGGGCAGGCAGGGCCACGGCGTCCTTGTCCGCCATGCCGGGCACGGCGCCGTCAGGGTTGCCACAAGTGGCGTGTCGAGGATCACGACGACCGGCGCGGACGCGCATGGCATCGTGACGTACCACGCCGGGACCGGGAGCGACCGGAGCATGCGCGTCACGGTCGGAGGAAGCGTTGAGGCGAAAGGGGCCGGCGCGGACGGCGTCCACGTGGGCCGGGCGGCGTCGGGCAACGCGGACCGCGCCGCGGCCTTCGACGGGGACGGATACCGGAAGCAGACGGTGACGGTGAATGGCAGGATCGACAGCGCAAGGGGGGCAGGCGTCTTCCTCGCCGGCGGCGGCAAGGTCTTCATCGGCCCGTCCGGACGCATCGACGCGGATTCGGGCGTCGCGATCCTTGCGACGGGAGACAGCCCGGGAGACAGCCCGGAAGGTCCTGCGGTCAAGCCGAAGCTCCTCGTCGGCATGCAACCGTTCTCGGCAAGGGCTGGATCATCAACGATGGTGGCGAGACCACCATCCTGGTCAATGACGTGACGCTCCACGACGGCACGACGGGCGTCGTCCCGGGAGAGCGGTCGCCGCAAACGACGCGTGGGACGTCACCATCCGGGAGGCGGGCGTCAGGGTCACGAACCGCACTGATGCGGACCCCGCGAACTGGACCGTCAGCGAGCCGGCAACCGGTGTCGTCGCCG
>VXPN01000099.1 GCA_009839535.1 Boseongicola sp. SB0662_bin_57
GAAGCGTTTCGTAGATGTGATCCTTCAGAGTGAAGTTCGTCGCGATCGGCTTCAGTGGCAATCTGCCGGCCATCACGGGCTGTCCCCCCAAGATGTGTCGTCGTCTGTGGTATACCATACGCCAGAGATTGCGCGCCTGCAATGCCGGATTTGCGCGGAATCGCACGCCTGGCCGTCGGACGGCTCTCCGGCCGTTCCTCGGGTGTGCGACTTGGGCATCCTTGACGAGTCTGACGTGGGCCGCGTCCGCTGCCGCCGGTCTTCCAGGCAGCGTTTGTGTCGGGGCGGCGGGATCCCGATTCCGCGCAGTTGCCGCGACCACGGAAGAACGCCTCGAGGTCCGTCCTGAGAATCCCGTGCCGACCCGTCGGGATCCTGGCGGCGCGTCCGGACTTGGGCCGGCGCCGCATGCCCCGTCGGATCACGGCCATGGCACAGCCGATTTGCGGAGCCGAAGCGTGGGTTTGCGTGAGCGTCAGTTTCCGGCGGTTGCCGAAACGCCAGTGGCTTTGGCACTTCGCCGGCAATTGCCCAGGCGGGACGATCCACTACAGGCTGAGCGAAGACAAGACCAATCAGCCAAGTGACCCGCAGACTTTGGTGCTTCCGCTTATGACGGTCTGCCGTTCCGCTCAGTCCTGAATCCCATCCCGAAAGCCGGATCTGCCTCGTTCTGGTGACGGCACACGTGACTGGCAGTCATCCGATCATTGCGTGCCTCCACCGATCAAGGTCGCCAAGGACGAGATCGGTCGATTCACCCTACTGTACGCAATGGGACGGGTTCCTCGTTGTCTGCGCGGCACTTGAATTCACGACTGCCTTCAAGTCCAAGGTACAATAGTTCATGGAATCGTCCCTTGGGCGTGCTGAGCAACGCCTGCTGCAGGCTCAACTCTTGGCATTAAGGTCAAAAAGTCGCCTAAGCATGTCGACCTTTTCGGAAAATTCTTCTTTGGTGCATTGAAGATAGAGTGACGCGGTGTCCAGAGAAATGAGTTTCTCCGTGTACGCCTTTACGACCAGATCAGCAAATTTCCCACGGCGCTGAACGGGTGTACCCTGAAGCGGAAAGAAGTCAGTTGTGAAGTTCTCGGCCGCCTTCAGTTCATCTGCGGGCGCTTCACGGATCACGAATTGTGGCAGCTCATGCTGACGAAAATGAGCATTGGAAATGTGATACCGTGCCGCTGTCTGACTCAATCCAAACTTGTGCATCACGTCCACGATTGAAGATCTCGAGAATGGCAACGATGCGATCGAGCGAACCTCGTCGAGTGGTGCGAGGAACGCAATTGCGAACGCATTTGCCCTCTGCTCGACCTGGTCGAAGCCTTGGGTTTCGGGGTCGGCCTCGCTCTGCTCATAAGGGTCGACGCGAACACTTTCCAGACGTTCATTGGGATCGAACAGGAGGTGACCGAGCTCGTGCGCCAGTGTCGTGCGACGAATCCATACATTTTCGTTCTTGCCAGCTGCATTCAGCAATATGCCGCGAACTTCTTCGTTGCGGTCATTGTGCGTCACGATGGTGGCGCCGGCAATCTTCTGGCCAAGATCAACCTGGACGACCGGAATGCCCAGTCGATGCTCGACCAATTCACGCATTGACGAAACCGGCGCCTTTCCAAGATCCAGCTTGGTCCGGGCTTCGTCTGCAAGATCGTAACCTACCTTCCAGGTTTGCCTTTGGTAGGAGCCATAGAAGCCGGATGTCGCGAAGAGATGCCGCTCCGTTTCAATTCCCAACCATTCCTGAAGCCGGATCTGCACTCGGATGATCGAAGCGGCTTCTGCAAAGCGAAGCGCGGTGCGGGGTGTCATCTGCCAGGTCAAATGAGCGTGTTTCCTGGAGAGATCCCTCAGCCGATAGGCCAAGCGACTGTCTGCTCCGGAGTCTGGATCATACGAAAGCAGCCGCTCGTCGAGACCCAGGACAAATGCGGCACTCTGCAACTGCACCATGGAAACGTTCGATGGCGACTCCTCTGCGGATGCCAGAAGAGGCTCTGGAAGTGATGTCGCACGTGCAATGTCGCGATGCGACAGGTTCAGTCTCTCCCTGCGCGTCTTCAACGCGTCGGCGGCAGCATCCGTCTTGCATTTCAGGATTGCGGAACCGAAATCAACGGCTTCTTCAAGCGCATCAATTCCGTAGGCGCTATACGCTTCCCATGCAGTGTACACATGCCCGGTGGGACGGCGAGCACGCTCGTACACCGAAAGCTGTCCTTCGCTGCGAACGAACTGCCTTCCTGATCGCCTGGCGGCTTCCACTTCCGAATGGCCGTCGGCCTCGGGGCCAAACACAGTGACCAAGTCAGTCATGTCCGGGCTCTCCCTCCCGATAACGCCTTGCGAATCCAGTCGCTTCATCCCAACCGAGCGACGTGACCGCGTATTCGAGTGACTCGAAGACTTCGACGGCGGCATTGAGTTGTTTCTCGTTCGCAGGAGGATAGCGGCCGAACCCGCCGGAGATTTAGAGGGAGCAATCGGAGGCGAACCATAATTCGCCTCCCATGCTCGCAGCGCCGCCGCCTGTAAGGTTCGTGTGCTTTGGCAGCGTTGTGTCCAGTGCATCCAAGCATTCTTCAATGATATATGGTATGCCCTGTTTATCGATAACCCAGAGGTACCTGTGCCTTGAATCAAGTCTGGACGTGGGAGGTGCTCCTAACAAGATGTCAGCAGCAGGTGCGGGATTGAGCATCCGAAGCCCGTGCTGCCAGGCAAGCTGCAGATTCTCGCTGGGGTGGGCGGAAGGACGGGATGGGGCTTTGGGAGGGAATCGACCCGGGAATGCACTCAGTGCCTGCGAAGTTGAGGGATTCATCCAGGCTGTCCTTGCCTGGGAACTGACCGAAGACACTCGCATTGTCCGGATGGACGGAAAACGTTCCGTGCAAATGGCGATTGCAATTCGCCTCCGTGGCGACGCTTCGTGAGGTGTTCGTGCATTGTTGCGATCTTGATGTCGTGGAAATTGATGCTGGAGAGCTTTGCGGGTGCGCACACTATCGTTTCCAGGCGGGAAAGGCGTTCCAGACCCGGAAGCCGGAAGACGAAGAGCGGAGCTAGCCAATGGCCGGCGCAACATGGGCAAGCCTCTCACTCGACTGGCGACAACGATCAATTGATGCCAGCACTTGAGAGGATGCACGCTGATTGTGCCTGAAGACAAGATGCAATTTCATTGGCACCAGTCAAAGTACGGACCACAGAGGGAGTCTGCTACATCGGCTCAGAATGTTCGTCAAGCAAAGCGACGATCAATGTGGTCCACGAGGCGCCTCGTGGGGCGCTGAACAATGCACCAGTCATCCAAGCATCCATGTTTCGGGTCAAGCTCGGATTCCGCCATTTTCGGCGGTGTCCG
>VXPN01000303.1:0-27815 GCA_009839535.1 Boseongicola sp. SB0662_bin_57
CCTGCGGAAGCATGCAGGCGGACGTGAAGCTCCGCGACATCGTCATCGCGATGACGGCATCCTCGATGGAGACGCCGTCGAGGGGGATGTTTCGCGAGTTGAGTTTCGCGCCTTGTGCCGACTGGTCGCTTCTCCGGGCAGCTGCGCAGGCCGCCGAAAGGACAGGTGTGGCAACGCATGTCGGCGGCATCTACTCGGCAAACGCATTTTATGATGAACGTCCCGACCTCAACGAGCAGATGACCCGTCATGGCATCTTGGCCGTCGAGATGGAGGCGGCGGAACTCTACACGGTCGCCGCACGCCACGGAGCGCGGGCGCTCGCGGTCCTGACCGTTTCGGATCATCTGCAGACCGGCGAGGCGCTGGACTCAGAAAGCCGCGAGAGGTCCTTTGGCGACATGGTCCGGATCGCACTTGAGGCAGCGTTATCCAACTGAAGTTGCCTTCGCCTCATCCATGTTCCCCGATCTGCGCCACAAAGGGGCAGACCCCAAGTGACGGCCTGATGTGATGCTCAAGGATGTCACAAATGGGCTGGAACGCCACCATTCGTGACAGGATCGAGGCCAGACTACCCAAACATGACAAGTGCAGGATCCGGACAAGAACCGCGCCTACATCCACGCCCTTGCCAACTGGGAGGGCCTCGGCCAGGTCGAATTCGTCGAGAAGAAGGCTTCCGGCAGGATCGCGTGGCGCAAGCGAAGGATCGCGGACATTCCGGAGGAGCTGCGCGAAGGCGACGTCCCGATCGTCGGCGAGCTTTCCCGGCTCGGGCGCTCGCTGCTCGAATGCATGGAATTCCTGTCCATCGCCGCGAATGCCGGCATCAGGGTCCACGCCATCAAGGGATCCTGGAGGCTCGACGAAACGATCCAGAGCCGGATCATCGCCATGGCGTCCTCAATGGCCGCCGAGGTCGAACGCAACCTGCTTTCGGCCAGGACCAGGGCAGCCCTCAGGGCGAGGAAGGCCTCCGGGCGGCCGCTCGGACGGCCCAAAGGACCCAGGCAAGAGCAAGCTCGATCCGTTTCGTCCCGAGATCAAGGCTCTGCTCGCGAACGGTTCGACCCGGAAATCCATTGCGAAGCGCTGCAACACGACGCCCGGCAACCTCGCGAACTGGATGAAGGAGAACGGGATCAGGAAGCCAAAGGCATGAGAATCCTGTGGCGGATTCGGCACTTGTGTTGGGTTTTGCCCAACTTATTGAAGTGGTAGATCTGCCGGAAGTCAGTTTCAAGACCGGCGGCGGCGAACGAATGAGACGACGCCCCGGTCGAAAGGAGTGAACACATGGAGATCCTGCAGGCCGGATCGCGCCCGTCCCGAACCGGACCGGAAGACTCGTTTTCAGGTCGGGTTCGAATTGACCCGGTGATCATGGCGCCTGACCCTTCCCGGGTCCGTGCGCTGACCGTGACCTTTGAACCTGGTGCTCGAACTGCATGGCACACACATCCTCTTGGCCAGGTACTGATCGTGACCGCGGGCAAGGGTCTCGTGCAGACATCTGGCGACCGAATTCACGAAATCCGTTCTGGCGATGTTGTCTGGTTCGCGCCCGAAGAACGCCATTGGCACGGCGCCGCGCCGGATACCGGAATGACCCACATCGCGATCCAGGAGGCGTTGGATGGCTCCAACGTGACCTGGATGGAACACGTTACCGACGCAGAGTATTCCGGCAAGTCCTGATTGGAATCGTGCCGACTTGTCCGGGAATTCCAAGGAGCGAATGCGGGCGGCCACCTGACCTGCCCGCCCAGTGGACGCTGCCATCCTCCGGGTGATGCGGCCCGATCGTCGCATCCACGCTGCACTCCTCGGCTTCCACCTCGGATCAAGCGACTGGAGAACGGCTTCCGGAGGTGCATGCGGGATGAAACAGTCGGACGGATCGGAGAGCACCGCCTATCTCGGGTAGATTCTTGTCTCGGGTCGGAGTCGTGCGGTCACGGCAAGCCGCTGAATCCATGCAGGATTCAAACGGCTTGCGCTCTCTTTGCCCGGCATAAGCCGGTGACCGTCAGAGGCTGCTCAGGAAGGCGAGGAGATTGTCGGGCGGCTGGTACCGTCCCGGATCGCCCTTTCGCGGCGACGTCATCGCGAGTGCCTGCTCCTTCATGGCGAGCGTCGCCTCGACATAGATCTGGGTCGTTTCGGCCCGCTCGTGCCCGAGCCAGAGAGCGATCACCAACCGGTGGACGCCGACCTGCATGAGATCCATGGCCGCGCTGCACGACGGCGTCGGCCGCACCGTGATCGCCCTCTGGCTCGGCCATGAATCGGCCGAGACGACGCAGGTCTACCTGCACGCGGATCCCCGCCTCAAGGAAAAGGCCATGGAGAGGACGCGCCCAGTCGACGTCAAGTCCGGCCGGTTCAAGCCCGAAGACAGCCTGCTCGCCTTCTTGAAGGCGCTGTGATCATGCCGACAACGGCGGCAGAAAAAACATGTGAATCAACATTCTGGGACGCGAACGCGGCATAATCCGGTTGTCGGCATTCGGCGGAAATCGAGATCAACGTCCTGAGCCGTCAATGTCTCGACCGGCGCATTCCGGACCGGGAGACGATGACGAGGGAGATCGCGGCGTGGCAGGAACATCACAACGCTTCCGCGAAGCCGGTCGACTGGCGGTTCCGGGCCGAGGACGCCCGCATCAAGCTGAAGTCGCTTTATCCTTCAATACAATGATGTCGGGGTACTAGGGTCCGTTGACAATCATGTTGCCGCGATCACGCCGGCGACGAGATGGATCCCCGCCGCGAAGCTCGCTTCGGTCTTGTCGCAGCGCGTCGCGATTGCCCGGAACTCCTTGATTCTCGCGAAGAAGTTCTCCACCAGATGACGCCACTTGTACATCTCCCGGTCATGTTCCCGGGGTGCCGTCCGGTTCCGCCTTGGCGGGATCACCGCTTCCGCGCCGCGTCCGTCGAGGTCCTCGAGCAGCCAGTCCGCATCGAACGCCTTGTCGCCGACGAATGCCCCGAACGGGAGATCCTCAAGAAGGGCGGGCACCCCCGCAAGGTCATGCGCCTGGCCCGGAAGGATCACGAAGCGGACCAGGTACCCGAGCGCGTCCACGACGGCCACGACCTTGCTCGTCAGGCCGCCTCTCGAGCGCCCGATCCCCTGGCTGGAGGTCCCCCCCTTGCTCCCGACGCCTTCTGGTGGGCCTGGACGATCGTGCCGTCGACGAACACGTGCTCGAGGTCGAACCCCTCCGACAAGACATTGAAAACGCGCTCGAAAACACCCGAAAGCGCCCAGCGGCGGAACCTCCTGAAGACGCTGTTCCAGTTCCCGAAGCGCTCCGGAAGGTCGCGCCAAGGCGATCCCGTGCGGAACCGCCAGAGCACCGCCTCCACGAAGAGGCGGTTGTCCGCCGCGGTGACGCCGGGATCGGTCGCCTTGCCGGGCAGCATGGACTCCACTCGCGCCCACATGGCGTCGGTCAGAACCGTTCTGTCTGAATTCATCTTGCCACCTGCTCGTCTTGCCTGTGCCGCCTTTTCGGCGTGCGTTGCGGCGCAGATGGCATCGGCCCGCACGAAACGCAACATGATTGTCAACGGGCCCTAGTCGACGCCGCTGCCATATCCACCGGGAGCCGCGCCAAACGCGTCGCGAAACCGGCGGTTGAAGTAGGACAGGTCGGAAAACCCGCATTCATAGGCAATGCGCGAAATCAGTTCGCTGGACCCGCTGCGCGCCCGCTCGACGATCCGGTCGCGCGCCGCTTCCAGCCGACGCGCCAGGAGGTATCGCGTTGGCGTCACCGACAATTCCTGAAACGAGCGCTGCAACTGCCGTTGCGCAACGCCCAGATCGTCGGCCAGTTGGGAGGCGGTGAAGTCCGGGTCGGAAAACCGCGCGTCGACTACCGCGATGGCGCGCGCGAGGATCGGGGCGCGTCCGCCAAGGGGCGTCTCGGCGATTGCAGGCGCCTCCCCGCTGTCCCGCATGAAAAAGAAGGCGCCAAGGACGCCGAAAAGGGACTCCCTGAGACACATTGCGCTGTCGTCATTGTCCGACGACCTGAGACCTTGTTCCATGATCGCATGAATGGCCTTTGCCGTCGCTTCGCCCGATGGGATGGCGAGCCCCGGCTCAAACGCCTTGCCGAACCGGTCCATCAGTTCCTGGCGCGGAAGATGCAGCGAGACCTGCTCGCTTCGGTCCCTGAAAAACACGAACTCCGACGGAAAGGCGCTGTCGATCAGCACCATGTCGCCAGGCATGATCATGCTGTGGCGGTCTTCCTGAATCATCAGGGCGCGTCCCGATCGCTGCAGGATCAGGAAGCAGTTCTCGTTGTGATCCTCGCGGATGTTCCGCGACGTCCTCAGCACGCGCTGCAGGTTGGAGGCCACGAGGGCCGTCTCGACCCCGGCGATCTCCGTGGCCGCCACGCCGCCCCAGTTCGGACGCGTCTTGCCGCCTGTGCTTCGAAGACCGCATCTTCTGTCCGGATCGCTATGAGGACAGCCGCCTCCTGAAGGACATCATCACCGGACTGCCGGACGCTCGCGTGTACCAGACCTGGGAAAGACGCAATTTTGTCTTCCTTGCGGTGGAAACTCCGCAACGAGATGACTGGTATCACCTCTTCTTTTCGCTCAGGAAGGTTGGCGGCAAACGCAACAGACATATCGAGATGCGGATCGAGAGCGCCTACCGGCAAGAGGACTCCCCTTATGCTCCACAACACCGGCCAAACCCGGTCCGCTTCAAGATCCTGATACAGAACGTCTTCACGGGACGTTCCCTGAAATTTGCGCCAAGGTGACAGGCTTGTCGTCAGCTATCCGGCATTCAGAATGGTGAAGGGCTGCCCGAAGACAGCCCTAGGATCCAACTTGCCGCTTGCCTCTCGCTCGCGCGAAAACCGTGAAGGTGGGTGGGCGCTGTTTCAGTTGGTCTGTCGCCCTATGCCCCTTCATATGGCTGGCCGGCCCTGGAGTCAACTTTGTAAAGCACTTTCTTCACAGGACCAGCGAATTGCTCGACTGGCGACACTACGAGCTTCTGCTGCACCAGCTCGGCATGATCCTGCCGGCGGTGCGTCGCGACTCTCTTCGTGAAGGCGTGCCACCCACTGTCCGTCGGTCGCCGTGTAGTGCCGGCATTTTGGAGTCGGATTCCGGAACATCAATGGGTTACGGACCTCATGACCCGCGAGTTGCGGAGTCGGGCTAACAGTATGCGGCCAGCGGAAGGAGCGAAGTCAGGTCTCTCCCCGAAACCGCGCCACCTTGTCGAGAAGCGACAACCTCCGCCGCAGCTCCTTCGCCTGATCCGACCGCTCCGACCGCCGGGCCTGAAGATCGAGGAATTCCCAGAACTCTTCCGGCGCGGCGAAGGAAAATTGGTTCATAATGAAACGGGTCAGATAGGGGTGGACGAACTGAAGCATCTGGAACGCCAGCGTTTCCTCATCGTCGGCACTGATGGGACGGCCGTGCGTGATGAGGTTCCGCCGCAATGCCAGATGCTTGCCGATGATCCGGTGCTCGGTGTTCTCCTGGAAGACGTTGGCAACACGGATGAGCTTCCTTTCGACCTTGTCATCCTCCGGCCCCGAGATGTTCTCGAAGAGGCGCCAGCCTTCGAGAAAGGACTCTTCGAGATTCGGGTTTGAGAACGCCTTGAAGTACCTCGCCGCCGCCGAGCTGCAGAGTTCGGGCCAAGGAGACCTCGCGACACCTTGGACGAGCTGCCCATAGTTCTCTTCCCATGACGCGAGCATCTCCTTCGGCGGCCGACTCCGGATGTCCCTGCCCGCCCAGTTCTCGTACCAGAAGCCATCGTGAGTCAGGGACCCGTCCGCATTGTGCGTCGTCGTGTGCGGGCCGATCAGCACCTCAGAAACGGGCAGTCTTTTGGTCGACAGGCGCCAGTGTTTTCCGCCGTCCTTCGCCATGTTGATGAGGCCGAAGATTTCATACAGTGCCTCCGCGACGCGTTCGTGCGCGTCCGCGGGACTGCTGGCGACAACGTGAGCGATGCACGTGGAGCAACTTTGCAGATCCGACATCACCGTCTCCGTGAAATGATCTCTGAACCATGGCTTCGATCTCTGCTCTTCGCGGGCCCGCGTGACTGTTCTGAGCAGGCGTGTCCGCGCGGACGGCGAGAAGTTGATCGTCACACCATCTTTCCTCCTCACACCCTTGAGGAAGGGCGGGATGTTCCACAGCGCGAAGACAACCCTGTGCGGTCTGACATCCCTTTCCTGGAACTTGTGGCGCAGCCGGTAGGCAACGCGGCTGAACTCCTTTTCGGTGAACTCAGCTGGCAGTTCCGGCGAAAGGAGCGCTCTCCGCACAATGTCTGATTTCAGCGCGTCCGTCCTCACTTCCATTCCGAGCGCCGACACGAGAAATGACGCATACGGTTCATAGTTTCCGGCGGAAAGAGAGACTCGGGCGCCATCCTCCGAGAATCTGCGCAGAGGTTTCAGCTTGCCGAGGATGTGCCGGATCTCCTCGTTCGTGAAGTCCTTGCGCCAGAAACCCACCGCTCCATGCCTCCTTCAATCCGTTTCCGTTGCGCTCCTCGCTGCCCGGCAATGCAGACACGAACGAACTACAGCCAACGGAACGCCGCATCCTCGTCAAGGCCGGCCGGTCGATCTCCTCATTGGCGAGGACGTTCGACGTTCATCCCGCCACGATCTATCGGTGCATCAAGGAAGCCCGGTCCTTGTGACGGTTTTCCGTTCCGCTCAGCCCTGAGACCCGAAACGCGCCAGCACGAAACGAAAAAAAGGAAACCCGCCGAGGCCGTCGTTCTCAAGGCTTGCCTCACGTCAGCGGGACACTCGCGTTGCACAGTGCGAACGCGAGTCCGGGTCAGACACGCGCCCTGGCATTTTCGAGCAGTTCGAGATAGGATGGGTATGCTTCTCCAAAACTGTCCCCATGCTCGTCCCGAAGAACCTTCAGCGCCTCCAGTTGAGAACGTTCCAGCCGGTGGCTGGAAGAGAACGGCATCCAGGCGAACATCCTGACCTCTGAGCATCCAGCGCAGTACTTGGCCTAAACGGACCGAAGCTGCACATATGGGCATCTTGAAAAACACACGGCGAACAAATCGCGGTGTTCATGACGCCTACGGAGCGGGGTCTTCCCGGACTTCCAACGGACCTTGAGCGGCCTTGTCATGCTCTCCGGTCTTGCCTTTGGCCTTGTAGACGGTTCCGCGCGAGATTCCCATCTCGTGCGCGATCCTGGTCGGCGACTGCCCTTCGGCAATTCTGGCACTTACTTCGTCCATGTCGATCGTCGGAGGCCGTCCGCGATAGACACCCCTCCGCCTCGCCGCGACGATTCCTTCGGCCTGCCGCTCGCGGCGCAGGTTGGTCTCGAACTCGGCAAAGACGCCAAGCATGTCGAAGAACGCCTTGCCGGCAGCGGTCGAGGTGTCCACGGGCTGCTCGGTCGCGGCGATGTTGGCGCCCCTCTCCTGAAGCTTCGCGACGATGACCTGGAGATCCTTCATCGAGCGCGCCAGACGGTCAATGCGCGTGACGACCAAAGTCTCGCCCGGATGGATGAAGTCGAGGATGATCTCGAGTTCAGGCCGGTTCTCGAGACTGGTGCCGCTGCCGGTCTCCGTCCGGATCATGGTGCAGCCCGCGGCTTCGAGCGCCGCGACTTGGGCCGCGTGGTTCTGGTCCGAGGTCGAGACCCTGGCATAGCCGATGCGGGCCGTCGAAGTGTTCATTTTGGGCATGCCTCCGGCGCTTGGTGTTCATTATGTCGGAAACGACCCTGAGTGAACACCGGAAAGCGGCGATTCAGTGTTCATCCGGGCCGTCATCATGACTACACCCGAAATGACGCTCATGCAGCCCTCCGCTCGAAGTCGATGCGCTCGTCGAGATTCAGTTCGAAGCGACCGTAAGGATTGATGTACATGTAGAACAGCAGCGACAGTCCACGCATGTCTTCCGACGACAGCCGGTCCGCCCAGCCCGGGTCGTTCAGGACCGCCTGCACCATGCGCGTGTTGACGTAGACAAGCGAAGCCTGAACGAGCTGGAACGCAAGCGCCGCAATTTCTTGGTCCCTGACCCGGTTGGTCGCGATCTCGCCACCCTTGCCGAAGAACACGAAGCCGTTTGCGCTGTTCCAGTTCTCGATCACGTTCAGGCCTTCGTGGATCTCGCGGCGGAAGCTCTCGAGCCTGAGATAGCGGCAGAGTAAGATCGTCTTGATGGAGAGCACCGCAAAGCGCGGGTCAGTTGAGCGGTCATGCAGGTTTCAGAGGTTGTTTTCATACGATGCCCTGTGACGCGGCCACGACCCAAACGTGTCATCATGGACCAAACTCAGAAACTGCCCCAGACTTTACGGTACTTTCCATCTCGGCCGGCACGTGTAGTCGCTCAGCGCTTTTGCGCCGAGCGTATTCGCATGCAAAAACGGAAAGAGCCTTGTCTTCATGGTTCTGAGGCGGCTTTCAAGTTCCGTTCGTGGGTGATTGGACGCGAAAACAACCCTCTGCTTGACGAGAGGGGCCGTCTCGATGGCCGTTCGGTCCTGATTTTGACGGAAATCGGATGTCTGAGCGCTGATCGGGAATCTACGGTTGACCCGCGAGGCCGGTCTCGCGCCGGCTGGACGGCAGGTTCGGCCAACCCTACCTTCGAAAGCATGGGCATCTCGACATGGACGATCACAAGGAGCCTGCAGCAGTGAGGGAAAGTCGTCACCTACGGCGACATTTCGTACGAGGTCTTGGTGCGGCCCTATAGGAAATCACGCCGCTTGCGGACCCGTGCCGCCAACTTCGGCATGCCCTTTGCCGTCAGATCGAATACAAACTCGGAAGGCGTAAATGGCGGATTGCTGTAGTGAGATCGCAGTTCACGAAGAACGCGCATCGCCTCGGCCTTATAAAGATCGAAGGTTCGAGAGAGAAACTCGTCCGCCTCGATTGCCTTGATGTCGAACTGATCGAGTTCCGCTGACGGAAAGTCACGAATATTGTCCGTAACAATGTGCTGCGCACCACAAAGGATTGCGGCCGCCAGGACGTGCCGGTCATCAGCGTCGGGAAGGTTCAGCCCGGCCTCAAGGTGTTCGAATCCGCTGACAATCGCCTCCGGAAACAAGTCCCGGATCTTGTCCTGCTGAGCTTCGACATTCGATTTCAAGTTGGGATGCGCTTTCAGGAGACTGCGCGACCACTCGTCAAGAACCCGCTCTGTCCAACGCGCCCGGAACAATCCAGCATCGTAGAATCTCAGGAGCACGTCTCTCTTTCGAAACGGATAGAGTACGTTCGCGTCTAGCAGGACCACGAAGCGATCGGCTACGTGGCTCAATTGGCGTCAAACTCCTGGCCGAGATCGGCCAATTCATCGAGCGCTGCTTTGCGGGCGCCGTCTCGTTTTGCCTTGTATGCCATGAGATCCTCGAACATGACTCGCCTGTGCGAACCGACGGGGACGTGTGGTATCTTGTTCTCTATCAGTAACTTGCTGAGAAAAGGGCGCGATACATTCAGAATGTCAGCCGCCTGCTGTGTTGTCAGCATTGCGCCAGTGGGCACCAAAGTGACCATGTTTCCCTGAGCGACGTGCCCGAGCAAATCGACGATGAGATCAGCGATCGCCGGAGCAAGATGGATCTGGTCGCCGTTCGAACCATTGAACTGCAGGCTTCCGGACTCCGCTTGGGCTTGCGCCAAAGCACGGGACGCCTCAGCCGCACTCGCAACTTCGTCATGAGTCGGCAGTCTTTGAGTCAGGTCTGTCAGGTTTGCCGGGTGGGGCATGGTTCTCTCCTTCGTCCTCCCTTGCTGAACACTTAGCGACATTTCTCCTTGCATTCAACCGAAATGTGTGAAATAAGCGTAACAATCGAAAACGATTTGATTCTTTGGAGAGAGAAAGAGCGGCTCGAACATACCCAGAGGCACCTGTAGTCCCTACCCTTCTGCAGAGCAATACAAATCCTCGAAGTGCTCCTTTGCGGCTCCCATTTGCAGAGCGAGTGGCCACCCTATAACCAGAGCAGTAACAACATGACCGCGACCATCACCTCCTTCCCGATAGGGAATGCCGACTCCACGAGACTGATCCTTGCAGACGGGCAAAGGCTGCTCTTCGATTTTGCCGACATGGGCAAATCGGACGGTTCGGACATCTCGTTCGATCTCCGAGCTGCAATAGAAGATGATTTGCGCGCCAACAAGAAATCCAGTCTGTCAGTGCTTTGCTTTACACACCTTGATAGAGATCACTGCTTCAAGGCGGAAGACACATTCCATTGGAGCCACTCTCCCTCGCGACAGTCGGCAGACCGCATCAAATACGACGAGCTTTGGGTGCCCGCGGCAGCGATAATCGAGACAGCGCTTGAATCCAGTGATGCAAAGATTGCGCAAGCGGAGGCACAGCATCGATTGATCAAGGGTGAAGGCATCAGGGTGTTCTCGTCGCCCAAGAAGCTTGAGGCCTGGCTGAAGAGACGCAGCCTGACCCTCGAAAGTCGGCAACACTGCATAGTTCATGCAGGCGTGCTGCTGGACGGCTTCAAGCTTGATGGCAGCGCGAAGGCAGAGTTCTTTCCGCACTGCCCACTCAGCTGGAAACAGGATGAGGACGGAGAGGTTGTCCGAAACGAGCATTCGATTGTGCTGCACGCAACCCTTCGAGAGGGCGGCCGCGACACGCGCCTTTTGCTGGGCTCGGATGTTGATTCAAACACGCTGTCCGAAATTGTCCGCTCGACGAAGCGACACGGCAACGAAGAACGCCTTGAATGGGACGTGCTCAAGCTGTTCCACCACTGCTCCTACAAGGCATTGAACGTTGACGGCAAAGAGGATGACCCGACAAAGCCCGTTCCCGACGTCAAGTGGCTCATGGAGGAGCAGGGACAGAAACGCTCGATCGTGATTTCCTCCAGCCAGAAAATCCCTGTCCCTGGCTCGAAGGAAGACAACGACCAACCGCCCCATCGCAAGGCAGCCAACTACTACAGGAAGCTGCAAAATGGCCGCGGAGGCACATTCAAGGTGACAATGGACGATCCGAAAAAACCCATCAAGGTTGAAATCACTTCGTCAGGTGCAAGCTTCCTGGCAGCACCGGCCGTTCTGCCGGCGAGCGGCGCTGCGGCGAAGCCTATGCGATCCGGCTAGTCGATGATGGACGGCTCGTCAGACGCGTCCTACAGCGATAGTGACGAGTACTTCGAAGTTGGTGGCGATCTGATCTCGCCGGACCAACTGCAGGACCGCCTCGCACAGTCCCTCTTTGCCTTCGTTTCAGACTACGGGGGACATGCAGCTCAAGTCGAAGAGGTTCGTCGAATACCTGAACACATCGACGTCATCGTCCTGAACGTGACGACATGCATTTCGCAGGACCCAAAGTTCGAAGTGCTATCCGAAGAGCGGCTTGCGGTCATGTTCATTGACGGGGCCCCTGCCGTAGTACCTCTCCGAACCAATTTCCCGCCCACCCCTCACTCCTACGGACTTCCGGTGGGGTCGGCACTGCCGGGATTGATGACCATCTGCATCGACGATCGTCCTTGGGAGGATGCAAAGGGAGACTACAGCGGCGCGGAAATCATCCGGCGCATCATTTCCTGGTTTGGTCGTGTCGACTCAGGCGAGATCGACGATGTTCTGCAATTGCCCCACACGGTTTTCCTGCCAGCCGAACAAACGATCATGATGTCGCCAGACATCCAGTCCCGCTTTGACAGCCCGGAGGGACCCCCGGTTTTCTTACAAATTCGCCCTCTAGGCGAAAACGAAAAGCTCCTTGCAATTGAAGACTACGAACTCGACGACGCAGAGCAGCCGACAGATTCGGTGTTCACACCATTCGTCGGATTTACACTTGGCGTTAGAGCGCGAAACAGCGGGGCCATGTGGCACAGTCCCGACCAGCTTGGGCAACTTCGAAATGCTCTCTCGGGCGCTGAGCAAGATCTGTTGGACGTGCTACGCGAAAGGCTGACGGGATTGATCGCCGAAGCGGGAGATCGAATTCAACGCCTTTACGGGTCGCATCTTCTCATTCAATTGATCGTAGTGAACGAAACCCACGAAGGCATTGAGCCAATGTTCTTGGGAACCTCGGCCACGCTTGGCGAAATCGGCGTCGCATTAGGCCTCCTGTTCGAATCACCTGGCGAGGTCACACACAGTTTCGGTCGCCGGCTGCCGGTTGGGGACATCGACTTCAATCATGCGGCCGGCATCAGGTTGATGGCGGCCAATATGTGCCTTTGGTTCGAAGGAGAGGTCGCTGCCGTCTACGCTGGCCATGACAAGGATTGGCGGAACGCCATCGGAAAACATGTCGTCGCCCTTGGCACTGGATCAATCGGGTCGCAATGCCTGTCGTCACTGGTTCGAGAAGGTGCATTCGAAGAGATAACCCTGGTCGATGACGATCATCTCAACCCACACAATCTCGCACGCCATACATTGCGTCAGCCGCAATTGGGCATGCCTAAGGCGGAACAGGTTTGCAACGAGCTTCGCGAGATTCGCAAGGATCTTGCGGTCACAACGATCTCCGAGAAACTCGAATCCACCCAGCCGTCGGACGCGCTAGCATTTGCCCTGAAAGCCTCTGATCGTGTCCTCGACTTGACGGCTTCGGTCGGTGCCAGCCGAACACTATGCGAGATCGGAGAGCGCCCCCGTGCGACGTCGGCATTCTTCAATCCCTCCGGAACATCCGTTGCGGTGCTGCAGGAAGACGAAGATCGAGTTCTGGACCTCGCCACACTCGAGGCGCTCTACTACGCAGAGATCATTCTCAATCCTTCACTCCACAATCATCTTCGACCGGGAAACCAAGCTGTGGTCTCTGGCGGGCAGTGTCGTTCGGTGACCAGCAGAATCCCGGCGTCTAGAGCAGCCGTGCTGTCCGGCATCGCCGCCGGGATTCTGGGAGAGAGTTTGAGTGCTCCAGCACCGGCCATAATTGTTGCCACCACCGGCAAAGGCGGCGCCACCCGAGTGCATCGTTGCGACCCTGCAGGCGAAAGAACACTCCTTGAGGCTGACGGGTGGACGATTGGGATGGCGGACATCGTCGCTCGGAGGCTACAGGACCTTCGCCAAGCTAGCTTGCCCGACGAAACCGGCGGAATCCTTCTGGGCGTAGTTGATCACTCACGCTGTCGCATTGAAGTGGCCATGGGTCTCGGGGCACCTCCAGACAGCGCCGGAACACCAGCATCTTTCGAAAGGGGAGTGCAGGATACACTTGACAGCATTGCCGATGCGCGCGAGCGGACGATGCATCAACTGTCGTACGTCGGTGAATGGCATTCCCACCCTCGGGGTGCGCGAACAGTGCCGAGCGTGATTGACGCTGCACAGCTCCTTGCACTAAGGGATGAGCTTCTGGCTGAACAACGCCCGCCGGTCATGGTCATTGTAGGTGACAGAGGTTCAAATCCTGTCTCGATTGAAGTTATCGAATGTTCCGCATTGCACTAGGAATCGTTAAACGGATTTTCTTGGTTTTGAAGAATTGCTCCTGCATCCCGCCGCCGAGTCCCGGAGTTGCACCCACCCTGAATCTCGAAGTCCTGAAGAGGTGAAGATTGTCTCCGAAATTCAACTTTTCTGAGCAGCAGAAATGGTGTGCAATGCCAAATTTGCCACTTCTGGCCAGCCAATTCTGATGTCATCGTCCATTTCCTTCCAACCACCCAGAAAACTGCGCGTGTTTGCATTTGACCCTGCAACGGGCAACCGGCACGCACATCGCAACATTCGCGAGATGACCATCTCGGTGCCGTGGGAACTTGATCCCGTCCAACGCGATCGCCCCTTCATCGGTCCCGACGGGGAATACCTGCAAGTGGTGGACTACGACCCCGCAAGCGGCGCCTTCTACGAGCCGATTGACCTGAACGCGTCCGAAGTCCTGTTCAACGACGGCCTCGAACCCTCCGAAGAGAACCCCCAGTTTCATCAGCAGATGGTATACGCGGTCGCGATGGATACGATTGCGTCTTTTGAAGAGGCGCTTGGCCGCGTTGTGCTCTGGTCGCCGCAATCCCGGTACCGAGACCGCATGGAAGACCGCTACGTCGGCAAGCTGCGAATCTATCCCCATGCGCTCCGGGAGGCGAATGCCTACTACGACCCAAACAAGAAGGCGCTCCTGTTCGGTTACTTCACGGCACCCGACAACAGCAGGTCAGCACCGCCGGGCACCACCGTATTCACATGCCTGTCGCACGACATTGTCGTCCATGAAACTTGCCACGCCATTCTTGACGGAATGCATCCCAAGTTCGTCGAGAACAGCAATCCCGACATGCTGGCGCTGCATGAAGCGTTTGCGGACATCGTCGCGATCTTTCAACACTTTTCCCATCCTCAGGTCCTCAAGGACCAGATCGCCAAGACCCGAGGCGACCTCGAAAGACAGAACCTGTTGGGAGCGCTCGCACAGGAATTCGGACAGGCGCTCGGCCATGCCGGTGCGCTGCGCGATGCCTTGGGCGAGGTCGTGGGCGGGGTCTGGCAAACGCGTCCACCCGACAACACCGCTCTTGATCGCGCAAAAGGGCCTCATGCGCGCGGCGCGATCCTCGTTGCCGCCGTCTTTCGCGCCTTCCTCTCGATCTACAAGTCGCGCGTCGCAGATCTGTTCCGGATCGCCTCGTCAGGCAGCGGCATCCTCCGCGAAGGCGAGATCGATCCCGATCTCGTCAATCGCCTCGCCAGCGAAGCGGCCAAGTCTGCACGCCACATCCTCAGAATGTGCATTCGCGCAATGGACTACGTCCCGCCGGTCGACGTTGACTTTGGCGACTACCTGCGCGCGATCGTCACGGCCGACCATGACCTGTTCCCAGACGACGATCACTGCTATCGCCTTGCCCTGATCGAAGCATTCACGGCATGGGGCATCGTGCCGGACGGCATGCCGGTGGTGAGCGAAAAGGCGCTGCTCTGGCCCGAGCTTCGGGACGCCGTCGCGGACGACTTGCACCTGGACACGATCAAGACGCTGGAAGCGGACTTTGGCGTCTTGATCGCAAGACCGGACGAGATCTTCCAGGACTTCCGCAATCGCGTCGCAGGCAACGCGTCGAACCGCCTGATCTCTCGGCTCGAGACCATCAAGGGGCGGATCGGCGACCGTCTCAACGAAAGCTTCGGTGGCGCGACCAGCGTGAGCACAGAGCGCAGGGCCAGGGTCCGCTTCACGAAAGACCAGATCCTTCAGCGCAATCTTCTCGGCTCAGAGCTGTCGAACGATCGCGAGGTGGCCTTCCTGGCGCGGCAATTCTATTCGCAGATGTTCTGGGGCATCATCACCGGTCTGGAAGACACGGCACTGCATCGGGTGATCGGGATAACCCTAGATCCCAACGTGAAGCGGACCATCGAGCCTTCGCCAATGAACGACCTTGCCAAGGTTTGGGTGCATTCGGTCCGCATGGCCAGCCGCATCGGCAGGCGCGGGCAGACCGAAAGCGAGTATGTCGTCGAGATAATCCAGTCGCGCAACGGATATTTTGACACCGAGATTCAGGCGCTGGCCGATGCCGGCAAGAGGACCGCTCTCAACCGTCTGTGGAAAGTGAAATACGGCGACAGACCTTTGCGTCGCGATTTCCGCTATCGTGCGGGCTGCACACTCTTGATCGACACAAGGAGTTTCGAGATACGGCGCGTCATCCGTACCAAGTTCCGCGCCGATGAAGATGCCGGTCTTGATCGATTGCGTCAGCACCTGATGCAATCGTCCGCTTCAGTGCCAAATGCTTTCGATGGACCGGGATCCGACGCACACAAGCACGACAATGCTTTTGCGATGCTTCACCGCCACGTCAAACGCGGGCAGTTCTGATGGCCCAGATGACAGCGCCCACAACCGGCGTGAAGATCCGCATGTACCGCCAGGGACACGGCGACTGCTTCCTGCTTGCCTTTGCCGGACGCGAGGGTCGGCGCAAGCGCAATGTCCATGTACTGATCGACTGCGGACTGAAACCGAAATCCGAGGTTCACGGCCAGAAGATTGACGAAATCATAGACGACATTCACGAGGCAACGGGCGGCCACGTCGATGTGGTCATCGTGACGCATGAGCATCAGGATCACGTCAACGGCTTCGCCAAGAAGAGAGACAAGAAGCACCTGTTCGACAAGATCAGCTTCGGACAGTGCTGGCTTGCTTGGACCGAGGACGAAACTGACGATCTGGCAAATGCGTTGCGGGACAGGTTCAACGACACGCTCTTGACCTTGGCATTGGCTCAGGACCGGTTGGGCACGACTCCGGATACATCGGATCTTGCCCAAAGGCTTTCAGACCTGATCGGGACGGAAGTGGGCGGCGACGACGCGCCACAGCCCGATGGCAGCGAAGGTCTTGAGATCACCGACGCATTCCGCGCCGCACGCGCGGAGAATCCGCAGCTGGGCATGGCACAGCTTTCGCGGCTTGCGGTCAAGGGCATCACAAACAAAAGGGCGACCAAATACTTGCGCGATCGGGCCGAGGCGACGCCTGTCTTTCTCAGTCCCGATCACCCTCCCGCCGAATTGCCGCATGTCAAGGACCTTAAGGTCTATGCCCTGGGCCCGCCGCGCGATCCTGAATTGCTTCTCGATCTCGACCCCGAAGGCACCGAAGAGTTTCATTTGCGCGCACGTGGCATCAGGCTGGCTGTCAACGGCGAGGCACGGGGATTTGCGGCCGCCGTGGCGGGCGACGTAGACGGGCAGACTGACGGCTCGCCCTTCAACAGTCGCTATCGCATTCCCGCTGACAAGATCCTGAAGCGCGGCCGGCGCAAACCGCTCGACGATGGGTCGCACGATCATCTGGCCCAACTCTACAACGACAGGGATGCTGCCTGGCGCCGGATCGACGATGACTGGCTCGCCACGTCCGAGGGACTTGCGCTCAGGCTGAACAACGAGGTGAACAATACCTCGCTTGTCCTGGCAATCGAGCTTCCAAAGACTGGCAAGGTGCTCTTGTTCACCGGTGACGCGCAGCGGGGCAGCTGGATCGGTTGGTCGGACCTGTCTTGGACAGACGACGCGGGCGACACCACGACGGCGCGCGATCTTCTCGCACGCTGCGTTCTCTACAAGGTCGGGCACCACGGGTCGCACAACGCCACGCTGGACGGAATCGAAGCCGACGAACACGCCAACATCGGCTGGATGGCACGCGGAGAATTTGCCGATGGCTTTGCGGCGATGATTCCCGCCAACACGCCCTGGGCGCTTGGCAAAAAGCGGCCTTGGGTGCATCCACTGCCCCAGATCGAAGCCGCGCTGGAAAAAAAGGCCCGCGGCCGCGTCTTTCGCACAGACCGCGATCACGTACCCAGACCGCCCACTGACCTGATGCCCGATGACGACTGGACCGCGTTTCAGGACCGGATCGAGGAAAAGGCGCTCTATTTCGAATACAGCATCGAGGACAAATAAGAGGAGGCTCTGAATCGCATGTTTTTCCCCCCAATCGATGGATCCCGTCATGTGGTCGAGGAACGCCCGCCGAGCAAAACATTTGCGCGTATCGACACGGTCGAAGACCTGGTTGAGGAAGACCAGATCGTGCTTCTTGATGCGGTGGACAATTGGTGGTTTGAGAGCGACGAAGGTGATGTTCCGCTGGCCGACAGGAACTGGCCAGCGAATGGTCAGTCGCCCCTCAACCGGGCGCTTTCGACAATTTCGATCGACGGGCATGCGCTGCGCGACGGCATCGGCGAATTCGAGGAGGGGGATTGGATCACCCTTCACTTTGGCCATCCCGACGAGGCCGAGAGACCGGCGGATCAGTTTCTGAGTCTTTTTTCCGACCCGACGCCGCGCGGTGTGATCAGCATCGAACGAATGGACGATGCCGCCAAGACGCGGCTGGAGAAACTGGCGGGTTGGGGAGAGGCGAATGACGCGGACCCCGATGAAATCGGAAGGGTGCTTGACCGGCAGCGTCGACTCGACACCGTGGCGATCTATGACGTCGGGCAAGGCGCTGCGACAGCGCTGTTGGCTGATGGCAAACCGGCGCTCTACTTCGATTTTGGCGGTGCCGCGAACGGCAACTGGCGGACATTTCCCAAACGCGTCCGCCGCTTCTGTTTTGAAGACGACCCGCCAATCGTGCTGTCGCATTGGGACTGGGATCACTGGTCATCGGCTCTGAGGGACCATCGCGCCCTCGATCAGACATGGGTGCTGCCACTTCAGGAGACATCAGGTTCTCTGGGACTGGTGCACGCCGCGTTCCTGTCGATGCTTAGATCCCGGGCGCAACAGACACTCTGGTGGCCCCGCAGCTTGCTCGCAATTCAGTTCAAGCATATGAACGCGTGCCTGATCAAGGCGCAGGGCCGAGCCAAGAGCCGCAACGAAACCGGCTTGGCGCTTGTGGTCGGTGGCGAGGTGTACGATCAATGCTCGGTCCTTCTGCCGGCAGACGCTTCCTTTGGCGCTCTCAAAGGGTTGGACCGCTGCAGCTTTGACCACATCGTGGTGCCGCATCACGGCGGCCGCACAGACCTTGCGAAAGTGCCCAAGCCCCGATCCAAGCGAGCCGGACATGCCGTCTATTCATATGGCGTGGGAAACATCTTTCTGCACCCTTTGACCGAAACCCAGAGAACATTGCGCAAGACATGGAAGAATGCAGACCACACCGCATTCAGACAACGTTTTGGCTTGGGCCATGTCGGGATCGACCTAGTGGGACGGAAAAAACTCCCATTCTCGTCACGTTGCCAAAACTGCAATTTGGGCCGGAAGCACGCCTGCGACCTCGCCATTCAGCACTGGATTCCGTGAAGGAGACCACCCATGCACAGCCGCCTTGTGCTTTGCCTCGACGGCACCTGGAACAGCCCGTTCAAACCGGTCACGCGAGACGACGGGTCAAAGGTTCTCAAGCCGACAAACCCGCTCAAACTGGCGCGCGCCGTGCGGCCGGTCGACGATGCTGGGGCGCGGCAGTTGACGTACTACGACAGCGGGATCGGGGCGCTCGGGGTCTATCCCGGGAAGTCGAACGCGATTCTCAGCTTTTTCGACAGCAAGCTCGGCGGCATGTTCGGCGCAGGGTTCGAGGCCAACGTTGAAGAGGCCGCCAGCTTTCTCGCATTGAACTACACTCCCGGCGATCATGTCTTTGTCTTCGGTTTCAGCCGGGGGGCGGCGCAAGCCCGGGCGCTGAGCAATTTTTTGAGCTGGATGGGGGGGATCCCTCCGAAGGACGACGCCTACTACGTGCCGTTGTTCTTTCGCCACTATCTCAAGGCACGTGGCAACGGCGCGCCATCAGACGTGAAAAACTCGGACGGGACCACGCCGGCCGCGCAGATCCTGCCTCTTTACACCACGCTTCTAGGCGTTTGGGACACGGTCATGGCGCTTGGATCTCGCCTGAACGCGACTGCGGGAACCTCGGTCAAGGGTCGTGCTTTCCACATCAAGGCGAGACCCGCGCCCATCGTGAGGCATGCCTATCAGGCGCTTGCCATTGACGAGAAACGCTACGACTTCCGTCCCGAGGTTTGGTTGGGCGCCGAGACGGGCCAGACGCTGAAGCAACGATGGTTTCCTGGGGCTCATGGCAATGTCGGCGGGTCATACCGATACGATGGCCTGGCCAATGGCACACTCCATTGGATCGCCGAGGCAGCCTCAGCACTTGGACTGGCGCTCGATACCCGATTTCTGCAAAACTACCGACCATTCGCTCAGGACCATCTGGGCGACACGCATGACCTCTTTTATCGCGTTGGCGAAGCGGCGCGTTTCATGCTTGGAAAGGGCGCACGTGCCATGAACGACTATCCCGACGCCGCCAATCTCGACATTGACGCGTCGGTCATCAAGCGCTTTGCCAGCGACCACAACAAGTTCCCAAGAATGGACGGTCCGTATCGTCCGGCCCCGGTCGTCGAGCGCCTTGAACAAGAGCGCAATCGCTGGCCGGAATTTCTTAGTGAATTCAAACTCGATCCAGACACCTATCCCTTTCCGTCCGATGTCTGACAACGCCAGAAAGCGTACTTTTGTATTGTTGGAGAGCACCGCCTATCTCGTGCACGAGATAGGCGGTACTTCCCAAGGAGTGAGCAGTTACGATTGCATCATCCATGAACTGCGTGGTTACCGAAGTCCTGGCGGAATTGGCAAGTCCTCAACAGCGCCGATGGCCGCTCGTCCGAGTGCCCTCAGGTTTTCATGCCATTCAAGTTCCGGCAGACCTACCCCAAACCCAATTCGTTCCTCCAACAATTCGTCGGCCGTCAGCGATCCGGAACCGTCATAGTCATTGTTCAGCAAAAGCAACTGTGCCAGTGCCGGTGCCGCCAAAAGTGCACCTGCGCTCGTTGTAAGCACTGACTTGACGTTATTTCTTTCGCTGTCCTGTGCTGCGACAAGCTGGAGAAGAAAACGTGCCGCTCGCGCCAACTCGGCCCTGCTGAGCGCTCCGTCCTTATGTCGGTCAAACGCGCCAAATAGCTCATCAACGCACGCAGCAATATCTCGCTTGGCACAATGGGGCACTGCCCGATCAAGCGCGCGCATCACCGCAACGGTTTCCCCGTACACTGCTCGTATGGATAGCGGCATCTCGTCGCATTGGTTGTATTCAGTGCGTTCAAACTGGTCGGAAAACAATCCGGAAGGGTCAACGGCGCCAGATCCCGGTCTAGGGACGGCGTAAACAAGCCGTCCCGAAGAAATGTCCCGGGTCAGGAAATACTCGAAGCTTTGTTCGTTGGATGCTTGTATTTGGATCCAATCGGGCGCGCTCTTCTGAACCAGTAATGGTCCGAGAATTACAACCGATTCATCCACCAGCAGCTCAAAGTGCTCGGTTAGCACCCATAGATTTTCTGTCGAAATGACATCGCACTCTCCAGACACAAAAATACCTTGAAATCGAGCAGGCGTACTTTCGATCTTTTGGGCAGAGACTGCAGAGCCAAAAGTCATCGCCGCCAAAAGTCCCATCAATACGAATCCAGTGTGCACTTTCCGCATCTCCAATATCCTTCCACCAAGCAAGCGTAGAGCAGATGCCAATCCTGCGAAAGCGGCATTTGAGCGAAGTTGCTTCGCAGCAGTTTCGGCTGCCAGCTGAGTCCCTTGCGTGGTGCCTGACACTTCGCATCACTGAATCGGATGCGGATCGGTCCCGGTTCGCCGGAACCTGAACCGTCGTCGTCCGCCAGCGTGCAGTGTCGCAGAAGGGATGCCTCGTCCGAGGGCAACTCGAAGAGGGCGGCGCGCTGGCGCGCCGTCAGGATGCTGCGTCTTGGCATGCGGGATTGTCCTTCTTGAAGCATGGCCTGTTCGATACAGATCCCGGCTCACATGAATCAGTGACTTGCAAGGCCGGGATCAGGGGAGGTTCAATTGGGACGGCGCGCGGCCATTTGCGCCAGGGTTTCCACCGCGGACCAGTCCTGCGAACGCCAGGTCTCGGAGCTGACGTCCTTCGCCGAACGTTGCGGCTTTGCCGTGGCGGGGACATTCAGGGATACCGCGCCAGGGGCATCCGCAAGTCGCGCGGCACGCAAGAAGGTGATGGATCTCGCGCAGGCCCGGCAGATCGATGCCGTCCTTGTCTCCGAGCTCTCCCGGCGGGGCCGATCGACACAGGACCTGCTCGCCACTCTGCACCAGCTGGCAAGATGGAAGGTCTCGGTCGTCGCGATGGACGGCATGACCCTAGAGCTCGACGCTCCGCACGGACGGATGATGGCCGCAATGCTGGCGGGGGGTCGCCCGGTTCGAGCGCGACCTGATCAGCGAATGCGTGAAGTCGGGGCTGGTCGCGGCGCAGGCAAGGGGCAAGAAGCTCGGCCGCCAGCCGGGACAGCGGCCAAAGTCGGACAGGCTCGCGCCGAAGGTCCTTCAGGCCGTCAGCGAGGGACGAAGCTACCGATGGATCGCGCGTGATCTCGGAATCAGCAAGAACAACGTGCTCGACATCGTGAAACGGCACAGCCAGGCCGGATAAACGCGCATTCTCGCGGCGCTCAGCATCAAATGTTCGCGCAATCGCCCGTGAACGCGACGTGAGGCGAAGGCAATACGCTTAGAGTGTCATTTCGCCCCCAGCCGGAATCGACCCCTATGAATGCAGCCTCTGCAACCAGCATGGCCGAATAGCTACCCCGCACTTTGCGGTGCTCTCCTAAAAGACATGGTTTATGTTGACACATTCACTCCTGCCGCCCGGCTGCCACTCACGACCGTCTACGCCACAGGAATGAGGGTCGGCACCCTAAAATTCCAGAAAACGTCTTGAACGATCATGCAGACAACTCCATAAGGCAATCGCGGTCTGCCCATGAATCAGGAGATGAGAATGTCGGGATGGTTGGGACAACCTCTCGTTTGGATCGAGGTCGTTCTGTTGATACTGGTCTTGCTGGCTGCGCCGGTTTATGCCGCAATGCGATCAAGGCATGCGGGTTCCGAAGCCCTCAAGGGACTGAACCTTCCGGAAGGTTCAGTCCGTGCGATGCTGGCCCTGTTGATCGTGGGTTCGTTCGTAAACGTGCTCCTTTTCGGCGCAAGCGTCCTTGGAGACCATTTCGAACAGGTTGTCACGGCGTTCGGAACCTTGGCCGGGGCCGTCACCGGATTTTACTTTGCAGGCAGAAAGTCCGGCGAAAGTCAGATACTGCCTTCCAAGGAGTAGGCCAATGCATGTCGATATTCACTATTACGGAACCTACGCGATGGCCCGCGTTGCCGGATTGAAACGCGACGTGTGCCAGACCATCGCCTCGGCCGCGCAGTTTGTTGATGCCAACGACAAGGACTATGAAGTTGATCTTAGGGATGGAGGCCGATTGAACGTCATCCCGACGGCACATCCGTTAACCGATATCAAGAACACTGCACTGTTTGAGAGGGACCAAAGAAGAGTCTGGGTGCCGTTCCACTTTCTTCCCGGCAACGAAGGCAACAGCATGTCAGAACGGCTCATATGCCGAAAGGACAGCGACATTGCCCAGGAAATGGTCGATCATTGCCTGTCCCTGGTCGACGAGCCGTTTGGCCTCTACATCGTGGGCATCGCCGCCCACGTCTACGCTGACACGTTTTCGCATTACGGCTTCTCCGGCGTGAGCTCGAGATGGAACCAGGTGAAAGGAGACTCCATCGACCTGTTGAACGACGAGCGAGACGAAGGCGCCGAAAGGCACTTCTGGAGCAAATACAACAGGATTTTCCCGAATTGGCGGACATTCTTGGATGGAATAAAGTCCGGAGTGGCCGAAGAGGCCACTGGGGCTTTGGGTCATGGCGCTGCCCTCAAGTATCCCGACTTTCCGTATCTTCAATGGAGGTTCTCATACGAACACTCGGAACACGATCCAGGCACAAGCGAACGAAACAACGCAGAGACCTTTCTTGAAGCCTGCGAGAAACTGTACGAGCGGTTTCGCAGCTTTGGAGAGGACTATCGAGATCCTGAAATTGATCAAGACGGAAATTTCGACAAGATTCGTGGTGTGGTGAAAGACATTCTTGAGACCAAGGAAACCGACCGTGAGAGACGTGGTGAAATCTGGAGCACTGCCGCCGAAGACGGACACCTGTTTCCCGAACCCGAGGAGATCCTCCCCTACCAAGGAGAAAAATGGAAAACGAGCCTCGAAAACTTGGATGGCAATGAGGATTCCCACGCTGCCCTTGAAGAGCCGGTCTTCCAGTTCTTCCGTGCGGCTGCGATCTATCGCACATACGTGCTCCGCCACCTGCTTCCTGCTCATGAACTGGTTCTGGATTGATTCTGAAGCCTTGCTGGTAGTTTCATGCAACGCGGCGGCTCTCTCCACCGGGGCACGCGTGACGGAACTACTACACCATCGTATCGATTGAACCCAGCAGAGCCTTGGCATACGCATCTCCCGACTCACGCACCCAGGATTCTCCAACGATGATAATCCACCATGTAAAGAGCAGCACAGTGAATCCCAGTCCCGCCCACTGCTGAGGTTGAACGGCGGACCACTGAGGACCCAAGGAATAGATTTCGACGACCCATACGATTGAGCAGACCATCGCTACAATAAGCCCAATCGGCTTCATGCCCAAACAATTCCTCCTGAACCCGTATGAAATGTTCTCGTTGAAGACCAGATTGAAGCGACCTGTGTCACGTGTTCTTTCCAGCAACCATCGAACAGCGGACTCATAGCTGGGTACAGGATCATGACCAAGGCTCCACCCGGGGATGTTGCTCGTGAAAAACTGCACGTATCGCTGATAGGTCTGGCTGTCCAATTCATTATTGTTGTTCAGTAGGAACAGCGTTGTCGGGCGACCACCCCATCGTTCATTTAGCCTTTTCTCCAACGCTTTCCCCCGGCTTCTGGCGAAGTGCGCGGCAAGGGTGAGAATTCCGCAGGCTAACGCCAAACTGAAGAGGCCAGCCACAACGGTGTACAATTGTGGGAAGCTGATGGCTATCAGCAAGAACAATGGAAACAGGCTGAGAAGTGCGGGGGCCATTCGTGCTTGGAGGCTATACCGGTCAAACAATTCACTCATTTTTGGTGTGTTCCCAGGTTCCATCCACCACCTGATTTCAAGGTGAGCTTCATCGTCCCTTTCGTTTCGGTACGGTACACCTTGTCCCCGTTGTTGCTCCCCGTTGAATGTTCACGGTAGTAGCGCATGGCTGTAGCGTTCGGGTGGCCATGGCTGTTGGGACCAACTGAAACGATTGTCATTGCGGGTTTAATCGCCTTCAGATGGTCCTTGTAGTGAAATTGCAGGTTTGGATCATCGAAGAACGAAATCGATCCATGGTGTGCCGCCATGAGGATCGAGGAAGACAAATCGGACTTCGAGTAGTCAGCCAGTATACCCAAACGCCATGTTTCGGCGTCACTGTCGCCTGGCAGGATTGCACTGCCTTCGATGCGGTTCATCGCGTCATTTCGTTGTTCGACCTTTATTACGATCCCCTGGGCATTCGCGTTATTCGGAAGCCTGTCGTCCTTGGAACTTAGGAAACGGAACCTAGTTCGACCGAAATCTTGTCTGGTGGCTTTTTCGATTACTTTGTGGCCGACCTGTCGCCGCAAGTCCATGTAGGCTCGGTATTCAGGAGTATCAGTCGTGGTCCCGGGGTAACCACTATCCCAGATTTTCTTGATCGGAAACCGGGCATGCAGCCTCTTGACGCCACGCATGTGGTCAGCATCGCGGTGAGAACAAATGAATGCCTGAAGGGATTTCCCTACGCCGATCTGGTTGGCAATGTAAGCAAGAACACGATCTTCGTTCGCGTCGGTGATGTTGCAGTCAAAGACAAAATTCGTCCCGCTTGCTGTTTCGATCAGGACCATGTTTCCCTGGCCTACATCAATGAAGTGTATCGTCGTCGGCACCTGAGCCTCCTTGGTGTGTCATTCGTTGCGACCGATAGTTCGACAATCAATTGCTCCTCAGGTACCACGCTCGATGGAACTCAGAATAGAATGTGAAGCGATTGCGACTCCTGGCAAACGGTTCTTTTCCAACATATACCTTCATGGCCGTACCGTTTGTATCAATGACCACTGTTCCGGCTTGGTTGCTCGTGATGTAGGGGAGGTTGCGATTTCTCCACGCATCGTAGGCAAGGTGTTCAGACGGGGCTCGTCCAAATAGAGTCAGCTTCGGTCGAACGTATGTCAAGAAACTCCGGTCACGACCCGAGTCACGGCCATGGTGGGGTGCAATCATCAATTCCACATCGCGAATATCATCGATGTGATTTTCGATTAGATGATCCCAAGTGTTGTCGTGGCTGTCTCCGCAAAAAAGGATGCGACCTGCGTTAGAACGATAAAGAATAACGTATGATGCGTCGTTGAAGTCGCCAGTCCTGTTGCACAGCGCAGTCAATGCACGTGTCGGTGCCAGTACGTGCAGCCCATCTTGTGGTTGTCCCATTGGACCAGGCTGGTTGAAAAAATACCCAGAATCCCCCGAATGCAGTACTAAGCGTTTGGGATGATGACCGCCTGTCCCATCACGAAGCCGTTGGTAGGTGGTCCAATCGCATTCGCGGAAGACACCCGGCGCCGGACGTTGTTTGGTGTTGGCAGTATCCCAAAAATTGACCGGTTGGAATTCGCCGAATATCTCTGTGATTCCGTCGATGTGATCTAGATCAGGATGGGTCGCGACAAACCGGAAGATATTGTCGATCCCCCGGTCCCGGAGGTACTGAATTGGATTGTCCTGTTGAGTCTGGATGTGCGGCAGACCTGCCGTAGCTGCCCCGGAGATCAGTGACTGGAGTGGGGAAGGTGCCAGCCCGAATCCAGTAGGTGCCCCCGCCATCGCCAATGCGCTGAGCCCGGTGCCAGAGTGGCTCCCTCTGGGCGATGGTATACGGGCCATGCACACGTCGATCACCGTAACTCGAGCGGACGAATGCTCAATAATGGAGCAGTCGCCGGGGCTCACGTCGAGAAAGTGAACAACTCCCATCATGTCTCCCATGACTATTCAAAGAAATCTGACGGCACTCCGCCAACCGTATGTTCAAGGCTTGCAATTGGGGTGGATGCCGCGAGATGTCAAGTGGTTGTGACGGGGTCTTGAACGATAACTAGATGAAGGGGCCGGGCGGTAACTTTATTGTGTGGTTGGCCGGATCGGATAGAGCGGGATCCCGAAGTCCCCAGAGCCTGTCATGACACGCCTTTTGGGACTCACGATTCCATAAGGGAGAGAGGCGGCGGCGAGAAAATAGAACACGAGTTCGGTCACGTGCCAACGACCCCGACCCGGTTTCATTCGTCTTCCATTCTTCCTTCGCCACGGCCGCTCTGGCGGATGCATCCCAAGACAACGGACATGGCCCCCGAAATTCTCGATGCAAGCATCTGTCACTTCAGGTCTTCACCGTCAGTTCGAGCCTGTTTCCCACCGCCCGCTTTGAACGAAGGCCGCTTCGCGGCCAGTTGATCCATGCGTTGGGTCCGTCCTGACTGACTGGCGTCTTCTTCTTCATCGAGGCTGTTGCGTGCCGGGCTGACGATGCTCTGCTCCCTTGGCGTCCCGGATGTCGGGACGATCGCAACCAGGGGAGTCAACCATGACATCGAACAAGAGGGTATCCGGCCAGTCTCCGGCTCGCACGAAGATGGTCGAAGTGATGACCATGAAGGGTCTGTCACGGGCCACGCAAGAGAACTGTCTGGCCATCGTCTCCAGGCTCGCGATGCACTACGGCCGCGCACCGCAATCACTATCCGCTGACGAGGTCCGGTCCTGGGTGATGGGGCGGATCGAGCGGGGCCTGATCCCCGCGCACGACCAACGCCGGGATTTCGGCCCTGCGCCTGTTCTTCGCCGACGCGATGGGACAGCCCGAGAAGGTCGAGGGCCTGCGCTGTCGCCGCATTCCCGACCGTCTTCCCCGTTCCATCCCGGAAACCGACGTCGAGCGCCTGGTCCAGGGAATCAAGGACCTGCGCTACCGCACGGCGGTCCTGACCGCCTACGGCGCCGGCCTCCGGATCTCGGAGATGGTGGCACTGCAGGTCAGCGACGTCAGGGGCAAGGAGGGACTGCTCCGGATCCGCTGCGGCAAGGGCGGCCACGAGCGCATGGCCCATCTGCCCGGCCCGGTTCTCGACGCGCTGAGACGCTACTGGAGCAAGACCCGGCCCCCGGCCGCCCGCCCCGCCCCCGCCGCCCCGCCGGGGGGCCGGCGCGGCCCGGGGGGGCCCCCACCCCCGCGGTGCCGGGTGCCGCCGCCCGCGTTGCGGCCCGGCCGCGGCATTCCCACGCTTTC